>JAFYIW010000377.1 GCA_017538465.1 Victivallales bacterium | reverse complement strand
TTCATCTGGCGAGGCGTGTTCATAGTGGTAGTCGATGTGGCGACGGCGGCGGCGCACCACCTTCCGTCCAAAGAGTTCCTGGTCGCTCAAGAGCGCAAGCTTCTGGCTGGGGAAAAGCACCCCGACCGTGAGGGCGCGATGTTCCAATTTCACCGGCAGTTTCGCAGTGCTTTCCTCCGAGGCCATCAGCTCCTGGAAGCGCTCGATTTCCCCTTCGCCCGCACAACAGGCGACCAGTTCATAGCCAGACTCGTGCCAGCGCAGCAATTCGCTTCGGAGCTGCTGCCAGTGCCAGACCGCCATGCCCTGCCCTTCCTCATCTGGCAATCCTGCGTTGAGTTCCTCGCCGACCACCGCCACATTCAACGCATCTGGCGAGCCTGGCATCATGGAGTCACCAGCACCTAGCATTGGCGGAAGCTCCACGGAAATCAGCTCGTCCCTGCCCAGGAGCAGTTTACGCCAGGCCTCGGCCCGCTCGTCATCCCAATATTCCACCAAATGGCGTTCGATGGCCTCGGGGCGACAGATGACCATCGGGATTTCGTGCGGGAAAAATTCCGCCACCTGCGTAGTTTCGAGAGGCTCGCTGTTGAGGACCGCCGTGCCACGCGGAATCACGCGGAATTCCTCCAACGGTTCCGTGGAACACTGCGTCTGCGCCGAAAAGAAACGCAACGAGTCAATTTCATCGCCCCAGAACTCCAGCCGCACGGGGTCGGAATACAACGGCGAGAAGATATCCATGATACCGCCGCGCACGGCAAACTCGCCAGGGACATTCACCTCGAACTCATGGTCATAATCCAATTCCACCAGGCGTTTGGACAACTCCGCAATCGCCACCTGCTGCCCTTTCTTTAGGCTGAACGTGCGTTTGGCGAAGCCCTTGGGGGAAAGTGTCTTTGACAACAGTGTCCCCGCGCTGGCCAGGTAAATCGCCTCCGTGCCGGCCAAGGCCTCCTGCAATGCCGCGCAGTGGCTGGCCTCGTTTTCGGGCATCCATTGACGACGCCCCGGAGCGACCTCCGGCACTGGTATCACAGGACGTGCGTCCCCCAGAATATCGCGGAAGCCATCCAGGCCATTGGCCAATGCATCCAATTCAGCGGCATCCGAGGTCACCGCCAGCACTGCACCTTTCGGGTGTTGTGCCAACACGCGGGTCAGCGCCAGCGCCTGAAGTCGCGGTTCTGGCACCACGATGCGATTGGCCGTGGACGTCCTCTCTCGCGCCCAAGCCTGAAATCTCGTCTGCCAGTCCTTACTTCTCATGATGGGAATAGCTATTTCAATATCAATTTAGACAGTTCGGCCAGCGAGCGCACGGCGAACTCCGCCCCAGGCAATAGTGGTGAGTCCTCCTTGGGAAGAAACTGCGCCGCATGCAGACGAGAATTCTGTGCCAATTCCAGATCCGCCGCCTTGTCGCCGATCATCCACGACTTCGCAAGGTCGATGTCGAAATCGCGGCAGGCGGCCTCAATCAGCCCCGTGCGTGGCTTGCGGCAGTTGCAGTTCTCATCCGGCGTGTGGGGGCAATAGTAGATGGCATCCAGCGACACGCCTCCTGCGGCCAACAACTCCACCAGCCGGTTGGTCACGGCGGACAACTGCTCACGGGTGAAATACCCACGCCCCAAGCCAGATTGGTTGCTCACCACAATCAAACGATACCCTGCATTCCGAAAGGCCCGCAGCCCCTCGGTCGCCCCTGGAAACAGCGCCACCCTCGACGGTTCGCATAGATAGGGACAATTCACCATCAGGGTGTCATCCCGGTCCAGAAAAAATGCCGGATGGCACTCGGAAGCCAGACTTTGCGGCGTGAGAATGGATATGAATGGCACCATTATTCTTCTGCCCCTTACGCACGGAATTGCCGCGCAGCAACACGGCATGCCAAACCTCTCACCTCTAACCTCTAACCTCCAACCTCCACCCTCTAACCTTCCATCATCTTCATTGCGGCAGCGAAAATGTCCTCGACGGAGGCCATCCTGCCCATTCCGGCCTCGCCACAGGCGACGCTGCCCACCACCGGCCCGACGAATTGCACGCCGCGCTTCTGGAGCAGTTTCACATTTGCCTGGGTGGCAGGATGTTTCCACATCCGCGGATTCATCGCGGGCGCCACCAGCACGGGACCGTCGTGGCTCAAACAGAAAGTCGAGAGTGCGTCATCGGCGATGCCATGCGCCATTTTGGCGAGGATATTCGCAGTGGCAGGGGCAACCACCAGCAATTTGGTCTCCAGTGCCAATTCGATATGCCGTGGCTGCCAATCGGGCGAGTCCCAGAGGCTGGTCACCACAGGAGCGCGCGAAAGCGTCTGGAAAGTCTGCGGACACACCAGATGCGTGGCGGACTCGGTCATCATCACACGCACTTCTATGCCCGCCTTGCGCAGCTGGCTCGTCAGCTCCGCCGCTTTGTAGGCCGCAATGCTCCCCGTGACGCCCAAGACTAGAATGTTGCGATGGCTTTCGGTCATTTCTTGCCTCCTATAACGTTGTGTTTCATACTATAATTCTGGAAAAATTGTTTATATTGACGGCGAAGCCTTTTCCCCTATCCGATGTTCTCTTCTCTTCGAAACAATCTACGCACCTGGAAACTGGCAGGAGTGCTCCTGTTCGCGCTAGTGGCGACGGGGCTGTTGCTGTGGCTCCTGGCACGTCCTTCCGCGACGTCGCCGGAAACAAAGCCACTGGCATTGCAAAACACGAGCCGTTTGGCCGCCCCTGCACGAATCTCCAAGCATGGCAGGCACCCCACGAAGGAGGTTTCCCAGTCTTCTCCATCCATCATATCCGAACAATTTTCTGAAAATGCGGATGAGTATGCCTATCAGGCATACACCATCATCCTCCGCAACGAAGAGGACTACCAACGCCTAAAAGACTGGGCCGCCGCCAATGGCTTCCGCATCGTCGGCGAACTTCCCCGCCTCTTTGCCCTCCATTTCGAGCTAACCCCGTCAGAATATCGGCGAATCCACCATGACTCCAGAATCGACCTCGCCGCGGAAGAGGAAATCCTGATTCACACTCCAGACCAACTCCTTGACAAATACCCCGAATGGACTGGCAATCCCGGCCCCGCATTCGGAGCAAATTACCGCCATTATCTTGGCGTGGACACTGCCAACGCCGAACGAGGCCAAGGCGTGACCATCGCCCTGCTCGACACCCCCCTCCTTAGCCATCCCGCCTTGGACAAAGCCAAAATCACCCCAATTGCCCTGCGGGACAACACAGATGACACCGCCTCCGATCATGGCACCGCCGTCGCCTCCATCCTCACTTCACTTTCAAACGCGAACATCCTTGCATACGAAGTGCTGGATGGCGAAACCGGCACCGGTTCTGCTTTCGATCTGGCAAACGCCATCGTGGACGCCGTGGACCGTGGCGCTGACATCATTTCCATGAGCCTGGCCTCCTACTCCGACTCCGTTCTTCTTCAGAATGCGGTTCAATACGCCTTGGAAAGGCAGGTGATTCTGGTGGCGGCAGCCGGCAACAACGGCGTGGAGGAAGTCTGCTATCCCGCCGCCTACGATGGCGTGCTGGCAGTCGGGGCCATCGACGCCAACGGCAATGTCTCGGGCTTCTCCAACTACGGCGAGGAAATCACCCTCGTCGCACCAGGGGTGGGACTCCAGGCCGCCTCCTACGATGACGAATACGCCTTTTTCAGCGGAACCAGCGCCGCAGTGCCCTGCGTCTCCGCCGTCCTGGCCAATTATATGGCGGCCAACCCCTCCGCAACCCCGGAAGACACGCTGGTCGCCCTTTTGCAGAACTGCAATGACACCGAAGCCCCCGGCTTCGATGCGCTGAGCGGATTCGGAATTCTGGATGCCGAACGCATGGACTCCATAACGGAAACTGGTATCACGGACGCGGCGGCCGCAGGAATCACCCTGGACAGCGACAACACCCTCACCGTCTCCGCCCAAAACACCGGCACGGAGACACTTCCCCAAATTCTCCTCACTACGCAAATCAACGGCGTCAGCATCACCAACACCTTCGAGGACGTTGCGCCTGGAACCATCGTCAGCGCCCAAGGCACTCTCCCCGACGAAGTATGGCAGAACACGGATGATCTGATGGTGCGCACGACCGTCACCACTCCCAATATTGACGACGCACGCCCACGCAATCAGACGCACGCCCAGGTTTTCGGCGTTCAGTAAGTAGGAGTGGGAGTGGTGACTCTGCTATTTATTCCTTTGCTTTGGCCGTGACATTCACCTCGACGCCGGGGACGTATTGTTTGGCCTCGTCGGTGTAGTAGAGATACGCCCGCGAGGCCGCCGCCGTGAATTCGCCGGGGATTTCCGCCGTGAGCGAAAGCGGCACGGTGATTTCACCATTGGCCGGCAACCCGCGCCAGTAGAGCACCACTGCGTTGTCCCACAGTTCGTAGGCGGCGATGCGCTTGGCGTCCACGAGTTCTTGAAGCTGTGCGGTGCGCAGCTGGAGGCCGCCAGGGATGGCCACCATCGCGAGAGTCATGGCGGCGTCTTGATCGGCGGTGTTCTTGACCGTGACCGTAAGTTGCACGGGTTCGCCTTCATTGACTTCGTCCCGGTCCAATTCCGTGCCGAGCGTAATCGTTCCGGCATTGAGCGGCAACTCCGTAAGGCCGTTGATTTCGATTGCAGCGGACAATTCGCTGCCATCGGTCATCCGCACTTTAACGCAATGTTTGCCAGGTTGCAATGCCAATCCACAGTCGGGCAGACGGATGATGCCTTTGCTCTCCTTGGTGAATACCACTGGCTCGCCGAAGGGCTCGCCGTCCAGATAGAGTTGCAATGCGCCATCATTAAGTGGCTTGGCGAATTGCGCGTCGTATGCATTGATGGCCTTAAGCACCAGCACGGTGGACTGGGTGGAGCCGAAACGTCCCCCCTGGCAACACGCCGCGAGGTATTTCATCGTGCGTTCGGTTTGAGCCACGTAGTCATCGCCACAGCGAATCCATGCCAGAGCGGCCAGCGCCGCACATTCAAGCTTCTGCGCCTCGCCTCCAGAACAGGTGATGGTATTTCCAACTTTGGCCATGGTGCCGTCCTCATTCTGGTCTTTGGCCAGCGCGGCGGCAAACTGGCGTGCGCCTTCCAGGTCTTTGGCCAAGAACAGGATATTGGCGGCCAGTGCCTGGAGGTAGTCGTCATCGGCTTCAGCCGCCATCCTGGTCACGGCTTCGATTTCCCTCTGGAGCGTCTCGGGATTCTCGCCGGACTCCAGAAGCGCCCACAGGATATAGGCATTGGTGGTCGGCGCGGGGGCACGACCGAAGGAGTCCAGCGAGCGTTCGTTGCGCAGGAAAGCCCCTTCGCCGTCTCGGCGACCCAGCAGCCATTTACGAGTATTGGCGACCATCGCCTCGTCCACCGGCATCACCTTCGCCATGTCGGCGAACTCCATCAGGCCGTAGGCGGAGAGCGCCTCGTGGCCAGGGTTGTCCCCGAACCACTCGTAGCCCTTTTCGGAGCACTCGAAGCTGACCAGCTTTTGATAGCCCTCGTTCAGCAACGCCTGCGCCCGGACGATTTTCTCGCTGTCGATGCCGCTATGGCTTAGGAAGTACTGCTGCGCCATCACGAGCGGGTAGTTGGTGGAGCTGGTCTGCTCAAAGCAACCATGCGGATTACGCAGAAGGGCATTCAGCGCGGCCTCCAGCGTAGCGGCCGGTGAGGTATAGACCTGGATATTTGCCCGCTGCGAGCCATTCTCGACATCCTCGGGAATCGTGAATTCCAACGCCAGGGGATGCTCGGACGAGAAGCGCCCGCCGCCTGTGGCCGCAAACGGGAAGAGCCGTGACACCACGGTGAAATCGCGTTTGACTTGGTCACTGTAACCGCCCGCCACCGCACGAATCGTAACAGAGGCAGGACCACTGGCCTGCGCCATGACCTCCACCAGCGCCCGATAACGGTCACCAGGACTGAGCAGCACATTCCGTTGCAAGATGGCCCCCTTGCTCATCAGAACCAGATTGTCACTTAAATCCACGGCGACATTCGCGCCATACAGAGGCTTCATGGTGTTGTTCGCCAAGGTGATTGGAATCCGGAAAGTATCCCCTGCGCTGACAAAGCTGGGCATCTTCGCTTCAGCATAGAAAGGCTGAACGCACTTGAGTTCACTGGAGAATTCGCCCAAGGCGCCATTGGCGGCGAAGGAATCCGCGAAGATGCGGAACGTCCCGATGGTGTCTGGCAATTCAAAGACGACCTCGCACTTTCCGGTGCGAGGATCGGTCTTGGTGTTGGCGCTCCAATACACTGTCTCGGTGAAATCCACTCGGTCGTTGGGCTGACGGCCTTCGCGGGCTTTGTGGGCGTATTCACGAATCCAGACACTGCGATCGGGACGGCGCTCGGGAACCAGCCGCTTGGCCTGGGCGGCAACTGGATCCGCCACATCAAAGGCCATCTGACGTGCGGCGGGAGCACCTGCATCTGCAACAGGCGCCGGTGACGGCACCGCGCCATTGCGCAGTTCCGGCCCCAACGCCCCCAGCGCGGCGTCCTCACCCGCCATCATCGCTCTAGGCGCCGCCTCCAACTTCATGGCCAATCCCTTGCCCCCTTCTGCCCTGCCCGGCATCTCATACACCACAGGAGGCCTCGGCGGTCGCAAGGTGACCACCGGCAGGGCCAGCGCCCGACGCAAGGCATCCTTAATCTCCTGTTCGGCGTCATTCTCCTTGAATTTCACTTCGGCGAAGCGTCGCCATCCCTGGGTGCCCAGCAGCAGGTCAATCTTCTCATTGGCATCAGGGTCCTTGGAATCGAAGTAGTCTGCGGCATCGGCAAAATTCCGCACTTCATTTTCGAGATAGACCATCTCGGGAAGATGCGGCGCCTGCTCACGACGGTCCACCATCTCCAGCACCGAGGCGTCCGTAATGGTGATGCCCACATTGGCGGCAACGGGGGTGCCCTGTTCATCCACCGTCCGGAAAGTCAGTTTGACCTTTTCTCCAGGGGCATAGCTCTCATTCATCCCTTTGAGAATCGTGAGGATCCGATAGCGCGGCTGACGGAAAATCAGCCGTTCCGCCAAGGGTCTTCCGTCATGCGCGAAAACCGTCACAATCAGCACGCCTTCATTTTCGTCGGCAGTCAGCGTGACCACGCCTGACTCCTTGGCCTCAACCGTGCAAAGATCCAAGTCTCGCTTGCGCAAGCGGACTTTCAGAGGCCAGACATCCGCACCCTCGGTGGCATTCACCTCAACGGCAAGCTCATCCCCGAACGCATAGGTCGGCTGGGTGGCCCGCACCAATGCACTCTTCTTGGCTTCGGGCAAGGCGAATTCCCGCGTCTGCCCAGTGGCCTCATTGGTGACCACAAGCTTATAGGCGGACGACTCGGCAGGTGTCAATTCCAAAATCCCCCTGCCGTCAAAGCGCGTGGCGAAATCCGCGATTTGGTTTCCCGTGGCATCCACGACCTTGCCTGCAAAATCCGCACCTTTGCCATTGCGCTGACGCGCCTCGACATAAACGCGGTTGGGCACACCGGCAATCAGGTCACCGCCTTCGGGATAGAAGTCCACCGTATAATCATCCAGTAGAATCGGAATCGTCTTGGCGGCCGTCTCCACGGTTCCGCCGTCGGAAATGACAAACGCCAGCGTCCCGTCTCCGCCGTTGAGCTGCTCCGGCAGGGTGAATTTCACCTGCGCCTGCCCATTGACGGTCGGGATTTCCCCTGCAAAGACGCTCTCGCCATCCACCAGTGCAGTCGCCTCAACCACGGCGTGCTCGGGAATGCCGCCCTCCGCACGCTCAAATTTCACGACGGCGGTGACCTCCTCGCCGGGCAGATATCCACGACGGCGGAACTCAATCTGGCTTTTGATGCGCGGCACGCGGTAGGCCTTCACCTCGAACTTGCGCTCGGCGGGCGCTCCGTCACCATTCAGATTCTCCACTCGCGCAGTATAGACGCCTCCTGGCAGACCAGCCTCAATTGTCCAGGACAATGCGTCAACGGAGTCGCTCGGACTGCTGCTCGTGGAAAAGACCGTGTCGCCCTTCGGACCGACAATCTGCCATTTAATTTTATATTCAAAATCTTTTGTATCAATCGGATAATTGGTTTGTGAATCAAGTATCACATCGCGCAGATAGACCGTCTCGCCCAGACGGTAGATAGGCTTATCCGTCGAAATGTAGTGCAGCGGGCGGATCTTCAACGACTCTTCCGCCGCATGGCAGAAATGGGGAAAAGACATGGCGACTCCTAGCAAAATGACAAATGACGCAATACGGATATGGCTTTTCACGAAAGACTCTCCTATTTTGACAGGTAAAAGGATTTGCTTTTTTTGACCACTTGGGTTTTCAAATCGTTCCATAAGATACTTCATAATACGGGAAAAGCATTCCGCTTTTCCAAAAAAGTGGATTTCCCCGACGGGCGGCCGCCTTCTCCTGTCACAACAAAGGGAGCGCGGGGAAGGACGTGCTTCTGCACGGCCTATGAGGAGGAACGCGCAGGGAGCGCGGAAGCGCGACCCTGTTATGTAAAAGTCAAGCGGGCTGGCAGTCTTTTTTTACGGTTTTTGTGCTTTTTTTGGAAAAAAGGTAAAAAGCGGGCGTCTCCGTCTTTCCGCC
>JAFYIW010000376.1 GCA_017538465.1 Victivallales bacterium | reverse complement strand
TGATCGAACTGCTGGTGGTGGCCTTTTATGTCTTCCGCCTGGACAAGCGCCTACGAATCCGTCCCGCCGACCTCGTCACCAAGTGGGACCGGCAACTCTTCCGTGACCTCGTGCGTTATGGTGCCCCCCTGATGGCCGGCGAGATAGTCTGGTGCGCGAACATCTCCGTCCAGACCGCCATCATCGGACAGTTCCAGTCCGCCGGCATCGCGGCCGCCTCCATCGCCGACACTATGAACCGTCTCTTCTGGATGGGTGTCCTCGGACTGGTCTCCGCCACCGGCATCCTCACGGGAAAAACCATCGGCGAGGGACGGCTCGATGACATGCGCCACTATGCCAAACTGATGCAGGTTGTCTTTCTGACGGTCGGGCTGCTCACCGGCGGCGCGGTGTTCGCCGGGCGAGAGTGGATGCTCTCCTTCTATCGTCTGGACGAGGCGACCATTCCCGTGGCGCGTGCATTCCTTAACGTCCTGGCAGTGATGATGGTGGGGCGATGCTACCAATGTCCATGCCTTCTGGGGCTGGTGAAATCCGGCGGTGCCACCAGTTTCGTCTTCAAGAATGACACGCTATGGGTTTTTCTATGGGTGCTTCCCTCCGCCTTCATCGCCCAGCGCTTTCTGCATGCGCCTGCTTGGGTGGTCTATGCCCTGCTACTTAGCGACCAAATCACCAAAAGCGCGGTCGCCTATTGGAAAGTGAACCGCTTTGACTGGATGCTGCGCCTCACGCGCGACGCGAAGGACGCCTCCTGAATTCCCCGCATGGCGGCCGGTCCTTTCATCGGACCGACTGGATTCAATGCCGAAGAACGGGAATTATATCATTATAATTTCCCAAAGAATCACCCCAAACGGCTACATTCCCAACTTGTCTTATATTATGAATTATAAATTGTCTCGTTCCCTCCCCTCCCCATCTAACGCCACTATGACACGCCTGATAAATTCCCTTTGCCTCATCCTTTGTCTGACCGGCTTCACCGCGCTTGCTCAAGTGCCAACGACGCGGTGGGATTTCACGCAAACAGCGGGAAGCGCCGCATACAGCAAGCCGACCCGGCTGACCATTAGCCAGACAGACGAAGGCCTGCTTCTAGAACTCACAGGGCCTGACTCCTCCTTTCAGCTTGACGGTCTGCGGATCAACCCCGAGAAATATGACGGCATTTCCCTCGAGTACCAGGCCGAGGGATTCGACGTAGGCAGCACCACCGGGCAGATTTTCTTCGCCAACGAGGCCAACGCCTCCTTCACCAACGAACGCTATTTCCGCCTGTCCTCCCTGAATCTGGACGGTCAATGGCATCAGATGACGGTGCGCGCGGGGGACATCGCCTATGACACCGACGCCTGGACGAACGGCGGGAACATCACCAAACTGCGCATTGACCTGGCCGACCAGACTCCAGGACGCATTCGCCTCCGCCATATCACTCTGCTGCCAGTTAGACAGTCCCGCGCCGCCAAGCGTGGTCTGCCGGACCGCATTCCCGTCCATCTCGGCGAGACTTCGGTGAAAAGCCATGACAAGGAGACGCCCACCTACGACACGCACGCACCGGGCTTCGCCTCGCCCATCGTTGCTCCCGCCGGCGGATTCTATGAAACCAAGTCCCTTTACATCCGGCAGGATTTTCAGCTGGAGGCTCCGGCGCGGCAGGCACTGCTGCAGACCATCTGCGACGACGCGGTTGAGGCAGCCTATCTCAACGGCGTCAAACTGGAGGTCAAGTGGACCACGAGCTGGCGCGACACCCAGCTGGTGGAGCTCGATCCGGCGCTATTGCATCCGGGCCGCAATGTCCTGGCGTTCCGATATGTCAACGAGGGCAGCATCGGCGGTCTGATGGCCGATTTGCAGATCATCGACGAACAAGGGAAATACATCGTGGTGACTTTGGAGGACGCAAAGGGAAGCCGGGAAATGCATCCTGGATGGGAAACCCCCGAATTCGATGACCACGCCTGGAAAACCTGCGAGAAGCGACCCGGTCCTCCGGCGGCGCCCTGGCTTCACACTCCCGACTTTGTGTCCATCAAACCCGCGACTGGCCAAGTTCAAGTTGCCATCCGCTCCTTCGAGCAGACGCGGCAAGTCGTCGCCTTCTCCGGCACGCCCGCCATCCGAGATGACGAATACCTCTACGCCCGGCTCTACAGCGACAAAGGTGCGCTAATCTGCTTCCGCAGCGGCACTTCCGCAGACCTCCAGGCAACGCGCGAGAGTGATGGCACGCTGGTGGTGACTTTCGAAGGCTGTGACATTCCGACGTATGGGGGAAAATTCGACGCTCGTTGGGAATTCGGCGTCTATGACCGCGAACTCGGCGGCGAGGCCACGCGGGACTTTGAAGTGCCTGCCCGCCCCGTCCCTGGCCCACCCGCCGTGCTGAAACTGCGTCAGACGCCCGATGGCCCCATTCCTGAACTCAACGGCAAGCCTTTCTTCTTCAATATCGTCTGTGTCGAGCACTACAACACCCCAACGGGCATGGAGGGCGGCGCCTCCCCCATCAACATTGCGGCCCTGCGCCTGGGTGGCCACGCACCGCCCTGGTGGGTTGGCCCCGACGAATATGATTTCAGCCCCGTGGACCGCCAGATGAACATGCTTCTGGAACGCTATCCGGACGCCATGCTGGGCGTCTATCTCTGGTGCCAGCCACCGACCTGGTATCAGCAAATGTACCCAGAGCGCATTTCGCTGAACGAGAATGGCCTCCCCGTGAATTATTATGTCGCCACGGTCAATTTCGCCAACGAGGACTATCTTCAGGACGCCGAGCGGGCCATTCGCGCCCTGGTGGAATACCTAGAGAAACACTACGGCGCCCGCATGGTGCTCTACAACCTGATGGGCGGCGCCACCTGCGAATGGCAGGGCTGGAACTCCCATACGCAATACTTCGCCGACTACAGCGAAGGCCATGGGCGGGACTTCCAGCGCTACGCCAGCCAGCAGGGCCTTGAGGTGCCCGCCGGCACCCCCACCCGCGCCGAACGCACCGCCAGCCTGCCCGGCGGCATCTTCCGGAAGCCCGACCGCGACTGGAAGGCCATGCTCTATGACCGCTTCTACAATGACAGCATGGCCCAGTGCGTGCTCCGTCTGGCCAAAGTCACCCGCGAGGCCAGTCATGGCAACGCGCTGGTGGGGGCCTACTTCGGCTACCACCTGGAATACTCCGAACTGGGCTACTGCGTGAACGCGGGCGGGCACAACTCCTTCCGAATGCTTCTGGACTCCCCGGATCTGGATTTCTTCATCTCTCCCTTCAGCTATGGACTGCGCTCCATCGGCGCACCCGGTGCCGACATGAAGCCCCATGGGGCCATCCGCGCCGCCGGCAAGCTGGACCTCATCGAGGATGACACCCGCACCAACATCACCGTCAAGACCGGCTATGACCAAACCTATAATCTCCCGCACACTCTCGCCGTGCTGGAACGCAACCAGGGGCTCTGCCTCACTCGTGGAAACCCCTTCTACTACCTCCCGCTCACGGAGGGAAATGAATTCGACGCGCCGGAAATCTACCAGATGATGCAGAAGGGCGTCCAGGCGGGGCAGATTGCCCTGGAGAGCTCCCACCCCCCCATCGCGCCTGAAGTCGCCTTCGTGATTGACGAGCGTTCGCTGGAGTATCTCGTGCCGACCCGCGCCACCTACTCCTTCCCGGAAACGGCGCGTTACGCCTACTCCGCGGAAAGCGGCAAGTTCACCGAATGCTCACGAGGCATCCTTCCCCTGAGCGGAGAACTGCTCTACTACCAACGATACATCGTCTCGCAATTTGGCGCCCCCGTGGACTGGATTCTGCTGGATGACGTGCCATCGCTGGCCGGCCAATACAAACTCGTGGTCTTCGCGGACGCCTTTGCCGACACGCCGCTGCTCCGCCAGGCCTTTGAAGCCTGCCGACAGGCTGGCACAGCCATTCTCGTGACCTACGGCGCAGGCTTCCTTGACCGGCAGGGCGTGAACACCCAGACGATGTCCGACCTCCTTGGCATGAACATCAAAGAGGTCGCTCCCGCCAGCCTGGAACTCAGACTTGCGGACAATGACGAACTCACAGGACACGCCTATCCCGTCCAGCCTCGTTTCGCGGTCGCCGACCAGGGTGCCACGACATTGGGGACCTACCAGGCCGACGGTGCCGCCGCAGTCGCCGCAAAAGGCAACGTCATCTTCTATGGCGGAGCCGAGCTCTCCCGTAATTTCCTCCGGGAAAACGCCCGTGCGGCGGGTGCGCACATCTACTGCGAGACCGATGACAACTTCTTTGCCGGCAATGGCTTCATCTGCATCCATGCCAATCAGGCGGGAACCAAAGTCATCCGCCTTCCTGAAACCACCGAGTCCGCAGTCGAAATCTACACAGGGGAGATTCTTGGGAGCAACACCGACACACTCGTCTTTACCATGGACGGCTTTGACACGAAGGTCATCATGCTCGGACCCGCCGCGCTTCGCATGGCCAAATGACACGAAACAGCTTATGCAAAAATCCGGTCGGCGTAGCGGACAGTCTCCATCGCGTCGCGGGCGTAGCAGTCCGCGCCGATGGCGTCAGCGTATTCCTGCGTGAGCACCGCGCCGCCGACCACGACCTTCGCGGGAACACCCTTCTCGCGTAATAACTTGATGGTGGCCTCCATGCTCACGACGGTGGTGGTCATCAGGGCGCTCAAGCCAATCAGCCGGATCTTCTCGTCCATGGCAGTCTGGACAATGCGTTCGGGCGGAACATCCTTGCCCAAATCCAGCACCTCGTAGCCGTAATTCTCCAGCATCACCTTCACGATGTTCTTGCCGATGTCGTGGATGTCGCCTTTCACCGTGGCCAAAATCACGCGCCCCTTGGCCTGCTGAACATTTCCCTGCAACGTGTCTTTGATGACCTCGAAGGCGGCTTTGGCGGCCTCGGCGCTCTTCAGCAACTGTGGAAGGAAGACAGTACCCTGCTCAAAGCCCTTCCCCACCCGGTCCAACGCCGGCACCAGCTCCTCATTGATGATGTCCAGTCCCGCACGACCGCTTCGAAGCAGCTCACGCGTGGCATCCGCCGCCCGGCCTTCTACCCCATGGGTGACCGCCTCGCCTAGCGAAAGCACGGAACCACCCGCACAAGAATGCGCGGGCACAGGGCCACCCGCGCAAGAATGCGCGGGCACAGGACTAGGCGCGGCATTCGCGTAAGCCGCGATGTATTCGGCGCAGTTGGGGTCCATTGCCGCCAATGCGCAGAAGGCGTGGTAGGAGGCCATCATCGAGGCATTGTTGGGATTGATGATGGCACAGGAAAGGCCGTTCTGCAACGCCATCGTGAGGAAATGCGCATTCACGATTTCGCGCATCGGAAGCCCGAAGGAGATGTTGGAGACACCCAGGATGGTATGGCCATGCAACTCATCCCGCACCCTTCGCAATGTTTCCAGAGTGACCAATGCGCTTCGAGGATCGCTGGAGATGGTCATCGCCAGGCAGTCAATCACGATGTCCTTGCGCGGAACGCCGTAGCGGTCGGCGGACTCGTAGAGACGCTTTGCGATGGCAAGGCGCCCCTCCGCATTGTCGGGAATGCCTTGTTCGTCCAGCGTCAGTCCCACCAATACGCCGCCGTATTTGGCGACCAGCGGGAAGACCTGCTCGATGACCTCCTGTTTTCCGTTCACCGAATTGACCATCGGCTTGCCGTTGTAGTGACGCATTCCGCGCTCCAGCGCCGCCGCGTCGGAGGTGTCAATCTGCAATGGCAATGCCAGGACGCCCTGAAGGCTCGTGACGACCTCTTCCATCATCGTCGGCTCGTCGATTTCGGGCAGGCCGACATTCACGTCCAGGACATGCGCGCCGCATTCCTCCTGCTCCAGTCCTTGCTGGAGGATGTATTCAATGTCATGCTGGCGCAACGCCTCCTTGAATTTCTTTTTCCCAGTGGGATTGATACGCTCGCCAATGATGACGGGCTTCGGCCCGATCTCCACCGCGTGGGAGAACGACGAGACCACCGTACGAGATTTTTCCGACGCTGGACGGAAGGGCAGTTTCCGCACCGTCGCAATCTCCCGCGCGATGTGCCCAGGAGTGGTTCCGCAACACCCGCCGAAGACCTGCACGGGGCACTCGGCAGCAATCTTGCCAATCTCCTCGGCGAATTCCTCGGGCCCCACATCAAAGACCGTACGGCCATTTTCAGAACGCGGCAATCCGGCATTCGGGTTCACGATGATGGGCAACGAGGTGATTTCCGCCAGGCGGCGCACAATCGGCGCCATCTGGCGTGGACCCATACCGCAGTTCACGCCCAGGGCGTCCACGTGGAGTCCCTCCAGCAGCGCGACAATGGAGTCCACGTCTCCGCCGGTCAGGAGCTTGCCCTTCTCGTCAAAGATCATCGTGGCCAATACTGGCAGGCCGCAGTTCTCTTTCGCGGCCAGCACGGCGGCCTTCACTTCATAGGAATCGCTCATCGTCTCAATGAGCACCAGATCCGCGCCGGCCGATGTGCCGTGGCGCACAACCTCGCCGAAAAGTTCCACCGCGCGGTCAAAGGGCAAGTCACCCATCGGCGCCAGGAGTTTCCCAGTCGGTCCGATGTCCAACGCGACATACGCATCCTCGCGTCCCGTCCGACGCATCGCCTCGCGCACATGCCCCACGGCGGCGGTCACGATTTCGCCCACGTTGTCAAATTTTAGCGCATTGGCGCCGAAGGTATTGGTGTTGATGATGTCGCTTCCGGCAGCAAGATAGCCCGCATGGAGGTCGATGATGTCCTCCGGATGCGTGAGATTCCAAGTCTCGGGCAGTTCTCCCCCCTTCAGACCCTTCGCCTGAAGAATCGTGCCGGTGCCGCCATCGCAGAAGAGCCACTCTCGGCCCAAACGTTTACGCATATCATTTTTCATCGTATCGTCATCCAATTGCTCAAGCGCGAAATTGACAATCTGGGCAACCACAGTGTTGACAAGCATGGCCTGGTTCAGCTTCTAGACCAGGGTCAATCGTAGAAGTGGAATTCTCCTTGCAAAGTCCAATCACCGCCGTGACTGACTTCGACGGAGTCATCAGCAGGGAATCCGAAAGGCATACGCCAATGCGTTTTGAGGCATTCAGAATCTGCAGAAACTGCCGCTGATGTTCCAACGCAAAATCGCCATAGCCAGGAGAAAAGCGTGGACGGCACGCCAAACCGCGCGTCTGCGCCTCGGCGGCAATCTCGGCATTGTGCTGATCGCAGAGCTCCTCGACGGCCGCCGCGCCTGCCGCCTGGTAGATAACCGCCTGGCTCATCTGGCGCACCTCCGCCTGGCGAATCAGCCGATCCACTCCCACCCCGATGGTCGCCGCCATCATGCAGACCTCGACACAGCCATCGAGGTTTTTCAGCAGACTTTGGCTTGACACACGCATTCCGCCAAAGGAAAGCATCCCGTCGGGAGAGATTTCCAGTGGAAAGACCGCGTGGATTGCCCGTGGTTCGATGACCTCCTGCAAATGCGCCACGCACCGCCCTACCAGCGCCTCGACCTCTGTGGAGGGCGCCACGCCATGGTAGCCAAGGTAGCGATAGATTTCCTTGCGCGGAATCTCCAACACTTACTTTAGAATCTCCGAGAGGTTCTTGAGGATGCCTGCCGCAATCTCCGGCTTGTTCATGGTATAGACATGGATGTGCTTCACGCCATTGGCCACCAAGTCAATGATTTGGTCGGAGGCATAGACGATTCCCGCCTGCTTCATTGCGGAGGGATTGTTTCCGAAATGATCCACGATGGCCCGGAAGCGTTGAGGCACATTGCTGGCCGAGAGCTTGATGGCGCGCTCGACCTGTTTCGCGTTGGTGATGGGCATGATGCCCGCCAGCACCGGCACTGTGATGTCACGTTCGCGGATGCGGTAGAGGAAATTATAGAAGATATTGTTGTCGAAGAACATCTGCGTGGTCAGGAAGGAGAGTCCCGCATCCACTTTGTGCTTGAGATGCGCGATGTCATCCACTTTATGCGGAGTGTCTGGATGACCTTCAGGATAGCAGGCTCCGCCCAGGCAGAAATCGCCTTGGCTTCGGATGTCCTCGATGAGTTCGCAGGCGTAATGGTAGTCCTGCGAGGGGCTTCCGCCCTCGGGGATGTCACCACGCAACGCCATGATGTTCTCCAGCCCACGTTCCTGGAACCGGCGGACCATCCGTGCGACATGTTCTCGCGTGGAGGAGACGCAGGTCAAGTGGGGCAACATGGTGATGCCGTAGTTGCGCTGGAGATTGTCCGCGATGTCCACCGTGAATTCGCTGGTTCCGCCCCCCGCGCCGTAGGTCACGCTCATGAAATCCGGCTTCAGGAGCGCAATCTCTTCCGTTGCGGCCGAAATCACCGCGAAGCCGTCGGCCTTCTTGGGGGGAAACACCTCAAAGGAGATGGTCACCTTGTCCTGCTTGAGGATTTCACTGATTTTCATGGTTATGCCCTATACTGGAAAAAGGATTTATGATATAATATAATCCTCGCCGTCATCACGAACACGATTTCGCCACACCATGGAATAATCCACATGAATTATCGCACCTCCATGTTAAACTTCACCAAACGCCGAATTCTAGTTCCGAATCCCGCGTGTTCCTGGGCCTCGAAGATGATTTTGAATCCCGCAATGACTGCGGATCCGCAGACCCCCGACACGCTGTATATGCTCTTCCGCTCCACCGGCCCCTGGGAGCAGGCCACCATTCCTGGCAAGCCACTGCCCTATCCCATCTTTTTGGGCTTCGGAGTCAGCCATGACGGCGGTCAGAACTGGGATTTCGACTTCAGCCGCCCCGCCCTCGCTCCGCAACTCCTCTACGACCGCCAAGAATTCACCACAAAGTTGTTGCGTGACGGGAAGATGTTCGACTACTCAAATGGCTGCATCGAAGACCCACGGCTTTTCTATTTCGAAAGCCAACTCTACCTGACCGTCGCCTGCCGCGCCTTTCCGCCCGGTCCCTATTGGGAACACGACGAACCCGCGCAGTGCCAGCCCGATTGGGTGAAGGACGCCCCTGAACTCGGCCCGGCCGTCCTGGAGAACCGCACCGCCACGATGCTCTTCCGCGTGGACCTGGATGCCCTGAAAACCCGCGACTACGACCACGCCTTCACTCTCGTCGCCCCACTCCATCAACCCGATGTGAGCGACGACCGGGACGTGGTGCTCTTCCCGCGCCGTCTGAAAATCGACGGCCGTGACCGCATCGTGTGCATCCACCGTCCCAAGACGCCTTGGAACTACCCCGAAGGGCGCGACTGCACCGCGCCGTCCATCTTCCTGGCCCTGGGCGACACCCTCCAGGACTTCCACTCCGGCAAAGCCGAGGAATACCTCTTCGCCGTGCCGGAATATCCTTGGGAAGCCAACCGCATCGGCCCCAGCTGGGCGCCGCTGGAGCTCTCTCCAGGCAAGTGGCTGCTACCTTATCACGGCAAGCAGGACGACACGGTCGGCTATACCCAGTCCTTCATGATATTGGAGGAACAGCCCGCAGGATTGCCGAAAATCACCCGCCGACCTGCCGAACGGATGCTTTTCGCCGACCTCCCGTGGGAACTCGAAGGCGACTTCACCATCCCTTGCCTCTTCACCTGCTCTGGAATCGTACGCCCCGACGGCACTCTCCTGATGGGCTATGGCGCCGCCGACCGCGTGGTCGGGCTGGTCTCCTGCAATTTCCAGAAGCTGGCGTGGTATCTCGCAAATCCATGAGGAGTTTCACAGGCATTTTTGAGGCAGTTTGGCGCAATTGCGACCGCGCATAGTGACTATGCAAGGAAGCATTTACGGCAAAATGTCCAAAAAGGGCGCGAAAATGCAACGGATTTCAGAGACGGCACACTATTGGACAGCCTGCTGGGATAACGCCTCCAAGATGTTATCCGCAAGGGATTTGAGACGATCGAGATAGTAGGCGACATTCTCGTCGCGGACAGCGGGGTCGATTTCCTCGTCGAGTTTGCTGTTGTCGGCGACGGAGGGCTTCTTGCGGGTTCCGGTCACATAGTATTTTAGCGTATCCCCTGGCTGGTACTCACGGTTCTTGGCACGGGCGGCTAGCTCATAGACCGCCTGACGGCTCTTGCCCTTCTTGCGCCCGTCCAAATAGGTCTCGACAGTCTGATTGAGGCTTGCGCGTTGCAGAAAATCCCACAATGGATAACGGTGTTCGCGGACGGCCTCCTCGGTCTGTGCGGTGAAAGTCGGCACCTCGGCGGTGCGTCCATGCAGGATGCGTTCCACCGCACCATCCACATAGCGTCGCAGGAACGGCTCCATGCTGCGGGAGCGCAGAGCCGCCCCTCGCAGGATGACCTCGCCATTCTCCTCCAAAAGGGCGTAATTCTTGCTCTTGTAGGAGAACATCACCGCATAAACCCCGTCCAGTTCGACCTCGATGCCCGGCGGCAATTCCTGTTGGATACGCTGGCGCATCGCGTCCACCGCAGTTCCTTCCGGTGGAACGAAGTAGATGCCATCCGTGTCCATCTCGACCACCACCGCGCCCGCCGCTGCGAGGTGGTCGCGCATCCCACTCAAAATTTCCCGTCCGGTCGCGGTCACCTCGCGTGCCATCACGTAGTCATTGAAGGTGCCCTGTGCGAAGCCCAGATAGCCATAAAAGGAATTGATGAGAATCTTGAAGGAGGCTTGCAGTGCCGAATAATAGTCGCGCTCTTCAGGCGTAGTTGCCGTTCGTGCGGCATCTTTGGCCCGGAGCCGGAATTGTCTTAAATTGTCAAGAATTGTTAAAAATATCCCATGCGAATCAGTGGCTGGCGAGAGCCGTTTGGCGAGGATGACGGAGGGATATAGCGAACGCACGTCAATATGCCAGACTGGCTGGAAGACCCCTGTGCGGCTAGCCTCGGTGAGAGCACCCTCGAAGGGGATGGCGGCCTGCGGAGTGGGCAGCGCGGCGTTGGCGGCGAGGTATTCGGCGCAGAGCATTCCGTCAATGCGGGTGGCGTTGCCCCGAATGACGCAGTTCTGGTAGGAGAGCGGGAGCAGCTGCGTCTGATAGAAGTAACTCGCGGAGAGAATTTTGGAGATGCCATCCGTCTCGCGCACATCATCCAGATTATAACGCTTGAGGCGTTCCAGGTCGGTGTCGTAGAGTTTGGTGATATCGTCACCTGGGACATATTCGCGGTTTGGCTTGGCGATGCCGAAATACTTCGCGGCGTATTTCAGGCCATAGCTGTCCATTTCGCGCTTCGTGTTATCCGCCAAGCGCACCAGATGGTAGGTATCGACCACATGGCGTCCGTAAACATCAAATCGTGTGTAGTTGATGGTCTTTTCGGCGATGGCGAAGCGCGATGCGCGGCTTTTGGCGACGCGGCCATGGCGCCCAAGGGCGAAGGGGATTTTGTAGCGTTTGCATCGCGTCTCCAGATACGGCAGGTCGAAATTGAAGAGATTGTGTCCTTCCAGGACATCGGGATCGCGTTCCTGAATCACCTCCAGCATCCGTCGGAGAAGCCCCTCCTCGCCACCGCATTCGCGTTCCGTCAGGCAGACCTCGAACCCCGCGCTGTCCGTGAGCGCGACCATGAATACCTCATCGCCATCGACCTTGGCATCGCAGAACTTGCCCGGAATGGTGGTCCGGCATTCGATGTCCAGCTGCATGCGACGCAATTCTCGGAAGGTCATCCCGTGGAAGAGCCGTGTCTGAAGGGCGATCATCGCCTGCTGCATCAAGTCCGAGAACACGCGATATGGCGCCAAGGGCGAACTGGGATTCTGTCCCGTCAGCTTCTTGAGTTGCCTGACCGCCGACTCATACGCCGTGACATCCGGGAACTCCACGCGCGCCTTCATGGCACCGGGCCCCTCCAGCGCCTGCACACCGCAATTGCCGGCAAGTTGCGCCCCCAAGTCCACTCCCGCCGTCAAGAGCCATGGGCGGAATTGGACCAGCTGGCTGGTCACCTGGTCGTCGGCATTTCGGAAAAACAGCTCGGCGTGGTCGCCGTCAGCGACATCCAGGGCCACCATCCGCTGGAATGCACTGTGAATCAACTCCTGATTGGTCATCGAATCCCCCATAGTGTGCTATTTTATGGTCGTTGCCTCATGTGAGCAAACAGAGGCCGTTTTTGAAATCACAGTCTTAACTTATCACACTTTCCGCGATCGGCGTCCCATCCCGCCAGAGAAATGTTGCTTCACACTTCCACAACAGACGGAACCGCCCGGCACGGCAGCCCGCTCTGGCTGCACGCCGACTGGATTGCCGTGTTGATCGAAGGCATTCTGCTGGCCATCGGGGTGGCCTTCATCTACGGCGCCGGCGTGGAGGTCGGAGGGGACTTGGCCAACAAGTGGTATCGGCAGTTGGCCTGGATTGGCCTGGGCGGCGGCATCTATGTCGTGGCCGCCACCGTGGACTACCATTTCTGGGGGCGACACAGTTGGCTTTTATACCTCGGCGGCGTGGCTTTACTGTTGATAGTGCTGCTCTTTGGGCGCACTCTCAACAACACCAAGGGGTGGCTACTGGTGCCCGGCATCGGCTTCCTGCAGCCCGTCGAGCTGGCCAAGCCACTCACGCTGGTATTCTTGTCCTGGCTGGGGACCCGTCCTGCCCTGCGGCATTCCTCCTTGGGCGAATGGCTCCCGGCGATTGTCCTGACGTTGGTGATGCTGCTTCCCGTCGGCCTCATCTGCCTTCAGCCCGACCTGGGAACCGCGATGGTCTTCATTCCCGTCACATTGGCGCTCATCTTCTTGACCGGTCTGCGCTGGCGGTGGTTTTTTCTGGGCTTCGGGATTCTGATTCTCATCACGCCGCTGCTTTATGTATCCCTGAAACCCTATCAGCAGGACCGGGTCAAAGTCTTCATTGGCCCTCCCGCCACGCAACTGCTCCATCTGACTGCGCCGATGCTCTCCAAGCAAACCGAAGCGCATGCCCGCGAATCCCTGGCGAAATTTCTGGAGCCCCGGGAAGGAGAAGGCAAAAGCGACGACTGGAATGCCGTGCAGAGTCTTCTGGCGGTCGGCTCAGGTGGTTTCTCCGGAAAAGGCTATCTTAAAGGCACCCAGCATGTGCTGGGGTACCTCCCCCGTACCATCGCGCCCACGGATTTCATTTTTTCAGTCATCGCCGAGGAGACAGGCTTCATCGGGGCAGCCACCCTGCTGGCTCTCCTCACGGGACTCATGCTCTGTTTCTGCCGCACTGCGCTCCTCGCCCGCGACCGACTGGGAACTTTCATTGCGATCGGGGTGGCGGTTATCTTCACCACGCATATCGTCATCAACATCTCCATGACCATTCAGGCCGCGCCGATTGTGGGTTTGCCATTGCCCTTCATCAGCTATGGCGGCTCGTTTATGCTGGGGACCATGCTGCTGGCAGGGCTAGTGCAGAGCGTCGAGCTGCACCGCCGTCGCGCCCACTTGAGTTTCGCCAGTGACCCTGGCGAATCCGACGAGCAGGAAGAAAAACTGAACACGTAAATGGGACGATCATGAAAGAACTCCCTGAGTCCATCCAGAACTTCTTCTTCCCCAAACTTGACCGCCGTTTTTTCATTCGGGTCTCCTGCCTGGCACTGGCGACTTTTCTCATTTGCCGCTTTGTCGTTTCGCCTGCCTGGACCAACGGCGCCAGCATGCTTCCCACCTATCAGGAGCATCAGTTTCTGCCGATACTACGCTGCCGA
>JAFYIW010000375.1 GCA_017538465.1 Victivallales bacterium | reverse complement strand
GCGGCTGAAATGCCTTGATTAGGCACCCTCACGGGGAACACAGCCAAAATTTATTGCCTGCCCGGACATATAGACCTGCCACGCCGAAGCCCCCAGGCAGAAAACTCTCTTGCTTCGACAACTCGATAATTCAAGTTTATATTAAGTAAAATTGATGTTTCCCAAAATTTCTCACTAAAACATCAGGAGATTCCATTCAATGTCGAACAAGAAGAATTCCGGCGGTGACTTCCGGTATGCGGTCGGCGCGGCGAAGGTGCCGTGGCACGCGGTGGGCGAGTACTACAATGGTCAGGATGTCGAGGCGATGGTGAAGTTCCTGCTGCCGGACGGCGGCAAGCCGGGCTACAAGGAGGCCTTCGCCGAGGTCAAAGGCGCGGTCTCGAAGCTGGCGAAGTGCGCCAACCGCGCCACCAAGCTCACGCTGGGCACCCAGGTCGCCAACGCCGAGGAGGCCGCCAAGAAGTATTTCGGCGCGAAGTACGCCTGCTTCACCTGCAACTGGACCAACGGCATGGAGATCGCCTACAAGCTCTCCGGACTGAAGGCCGGGGACGAGGTCATCATGCCCGCCATCACCTTCATCGCCACGATGGCCTATCCGCTTTCCATCGGAGCGAAGATCGTCTTCGCGGACATCGATCCGGAGACCTGCAATCTCGACCCGAAGGACGTGAAGAAGAAGATCACCGCCAAGACCAAGATGATCGTGCCGGTTCACCTGGGCGGCATGCCGGTGGACATGGATCCCATCATGGCGCTGGCCAAGAAGCACAACCTCTTCGTGATGGAGGACGCGGCGCACGGCATGGGCGGCTGCTACAAGGGCAGGATGCTCGGCGCCATCGGCCACTTCGGCGGCTTCTCGTTGCACGAGGTCAAGAACATCAATTCCCTGGGCGAAGGCGGCGTGCTGCTCACCAACGAGGACTTCGCCGGCCCGCAGCTGCCCGGCGCGCGTTTCCTGGGGCTGGACTTCACCCGCAAGATCAAGGACTGGCTCTATGACATCTCGCCGCTGACCGACCGCTTCGGCAACATCCAGGTCGCCCAGAATTGTTCCGCCACCGAAATCCAGGCGCTCGGCATGGAGCTGCAGTTCAAGCGGCTCGACAAGATCATCGCGCAGCGCAGGGCCGCCGCCGAATACATGAACGCGGTGCTTTCGCAGGAGCCCGGCATCCTCACCGAGAAGCCGGACACCGCCGACACCTACGGCACCCACCACCTCTATCTGCTGCGCATCGACCCGAAGAAGTGCAAGGGCGACATCCAGCAGCTCGCCAAGAAGCTCGCCGAGAAGGGCCTCACCAACATCACCCACTTCGGGCCGATGTACCGCTTCAAGATCATGGCCGACCTGGGCTACAACGCCGACGCCATCGCCAAGACCTGCCCCAACACCGAACGGATGTTCTACACCTCCTACACCCACCTGCCCCTCTACCCGCTCACCAAGGCGCAGCTGGAGTATCAGGCCAAGGCCGTCGTCGAGGCCGTCCGCGAAATGAAGGCCGGTAAGTAAATTCTCCGCCCACAGAATAAATGACACCGCCGCCAGAGGCACCAGGCTTCCGGCGGCGGTTTTGTTTTCAGTGACAGTGGCGAATGGTCAGCACGCGAACATCGCGCAGGAGTTCGCCGGAGTCACCTGCGCCGCGCTTCCATCCAGGACATTCCGGACGGGGAACGGAGTGGCGAACGCAGTCTCCAGCGGCGTGTCGCGGCGATTGAAGACCGCCAGGAAGCCATGCCCGTCGTCCCGCGTGCGCAGATAGGCATCGAAGTCCGGCTCGTTGGCCAGCACGGTGAAACGCGTGAGTTGTCCACCCGCAGTAAGTTGATTATACGCCGTGGTATATTCCTTCAGCACCCGTCGCTTATCGGGGTCGAGCTGCCGGAGGTCGCCGGCCACCAGCGGTGCGCCCGTCATCGCGGTGAGCAGATACTCCGGCGCATCCTCGAATTGCAGCGTCAGCAGTCCGCCCAGCAGACGCTCCGTGGGAAGTTTGCCGTACCAGCGGTAGAAGTCCTGGCGCACGCGGGCGATGCTCCAGATATCCTGCTGGAGAGCCGTGTGGTTGGAGACGTGGTTGAGTTCGCTGTAGGAAATCGCGGCGATATTCGGGCGGGCGGGACCGAAGGTCTCGAAACTGAAGTCCACGAGCAGTTCCGGGAAACGCGCCTTCAGGCCATCGCGCATATACTTCATCCCGCGATACATCGCGATCGCGGAGTCCTCCCACTCGCGGTGATGGGCATGGTTCTTCGCGTGGCAGCCCAGCTGCATGATCTCGTAGGGACTCACGATCGACGAGAAGTCCAGCTTTAAATAGCCCACGTGGTAGCGCTCCGCCAATTCTGAGAGTTCCTCCAGAATCCTCTCGCGATAGTCGCTGCCGAAGCAGAGGACGTGGTTCACATTGCAGTATTTGCTGGTGCCGTCGGCATTCAGCGCCCACCAATCCGTCGGGAGTTCCTTCTCGTGGTAGTCGGTGCCGATGTTGTACCACAGCCCCAAAATGATGCCCATGGAACGAATCTGGTCGGAGAGCCACGCCATCCCGTGCGGGAACTTCACGGAATCCACCTCGCGGTTTTCCCTGAACCAGCCATCGTCGATGACCAGGTACTTGAAGCCCATGTCGGCCGCCTCGCGCGCCAATTCCAGCACCAGTTCCTCGTGGATGTTCGTGAGGAACGGCTGCCACGTGCAGTACATCACGCCGGGGTCGCCCGGCGGCGGCAGCAGCTTCCGCACGAGGTCGGCGAAGGCCTGGTCGCCCGCATGCGCATCCCCATGGTAGAGCAGCAACGCCGACGCGTCGCAGACAAAGGTCTCGCCTGGCGCCAGATGCTTGCGGAACGGGGACTTCGACCAGGCGTAGCCACCCGTGATCTCCTTCCAGTGCGGATAGCACAGAATCCGACGCAGCGGGCCGGGCACCGCCATCCCGTAGAGGAATCCCGCCTGCAGTTTCGCATTGTGCAGATGCAGGATGTCCGTGTCGCCCTCAATCGCGAAGCACGCGGGCTGGGGCGCGTCGTCCGAGCCGGTGGTCACGATGCAGTCCCGGAAGAGCCCCGGCTGGCAGCACAGGTGGTCGATGTCCAGATGCTCCAGCACCGCCTCCTGATTTCCGGCTTGGAACTCCAACCACTTGACAATCCCGGCCACCCCCGGCCAAATCCGATAGTTCGCCCGCAACTCCACACCGGTATCCGCCAATGTGAAACGCAATGTGGCGACCTCGGAAACTCCCTCCTTTCGGATCTCGCATTCGAGGAAATGCGGGATGGGCTTCCGCGCCTCGTATTCGCCGTCCACTTCGCGAATCCGCGCCTCGGAGTAGCTGGCGATCTTCACGCCGTTCACCGTGACATTGAATTCCGGCAACGTCGCGGAAACATACTCCTGACCGGCGACCACATCCCGCAGGGCAGTGGTGTAGAAGCCACTCTCACCCCAACAGAGTTCACGGTGAAGAAGTCCATTGTTCAGGACAAGGCCATGGTCCAATTGCTGAATCATAAGAAAAGGCTGAAGTGTTTAGGAGAAGAGGAATGCCATTAAGGAGGGGACGCTGTCGTCTTCCGGGAATCATTCACACGAAAAACCGCCAAGCACTCCCAAAGAGCCACCCGGCGGTCAAAGCTCTCTTGCCAATGGCGTCGTTGCCGCGGGGCTTTGCGCCATTTGGCGATTACGCTTTATTTTGAAGGATCGGAGAAATCATCTATCTGCTTTCTTTTTCCGTCACGACGGGCTTTGTCCTTCAACACGCCTTCCTTGGCCTTCTCCTCGACCACCGCCTTGCCGGAATTGAATTTCTCCACCACCCAGTTCCAGCCTTTCTTGCCCAGGCCGCTAAACCACAATCCCGCCAGCACTGCGAGGATGACAATCCACTTGATGAAGCCCGCAAATTTGGCTTTGGCATTCGCGCGGCCACGATGGGAGAGGATGTCGTTGGAGATTGCCGTGGAAGCCAAAGCCTGCTGGAGGCATTCCTTGGAGCAGCATTTGAAGCCGTCCTGCTCGACCAGGCACTCCTCGCAGATGGGCCGACGGCAGGACGCGCAGTGCGCCACCGCAGGACGGTTGTGATGGTTGATGCAGACGGGACCGTTGTTCAGATTCGCCATGATGGTGTCAATTTGAGGTGAATAGGTGAAAAACACTGTACTTTAACTAAAGTATAGGAAATTTCACCCGGAAAGGCCAATTTTTCCATCACTTTTGCATCGATTTCAACTTGATGCGTTGGCTGTGAGAATCAGATCCTCCCAGTGTGGTGTCTATTTCGTTTCATTGTCGCGCCCTTTTCGGACGCGAGTCTTTGGGGCTGCCGCCCCGTCTGCCCTGGGATTCAATTGCATCCTCGGTCATGAGGAATTGGACGACCCCATGAGCGGCTTGTTTTCCGGATTGCCCGCTTGAAGGATCCGTTTTTTCAACTTTGTGGCTTGCGGCCCTTCGGCGAACTCCGTTTCGAGTTCTAGCCACGGCAAGTTCAGCCCCAGGGGTCCTGGGAACGTACCTCCTGGTCAAGCACACGATATTGGCAGGCCTCGGCGACTTCGGCCTCGGTGATTTCCTCGTG
>JAFYIW010000374.1 GCA_017538465.1 Victivallales bacterium | reverse complement strand
GCGCAAATCCACGCCGTCAATCTTCACCAGTCCGGAACCGGGCGCATAAAGTCCCTGCAGAAGTTTTGTGAGGGTGGTCTTGCCGGAACCGGAGCGTCCGACAATGCCCAGCACCCCGCCTGCCGGCACGGTGAAGCTCAGCCGGTCCAGAGCGGGCGGCAAGTCGGGGCGGTAGCGGAATGTCACATCCTCAAAGCTCACCGCACCCCGCAACGGCACGCGCAGCCGTCCCGCATTGGGTTCAAGCGGCGTGTCCATGACCACGCCAAGCATCCTCACGGAAAGCGCCGCCTGCTGGTATTCATGGATCAAGGCCACCAGCCGCACCAGCGGCGAGGTCACGCGGCCGGCCAGCATCTGGAAGGCAATCAGAGCGCCTACCGTCATGTCGCCGCGGAAGACCATCAACGCGCCCAGCCAGATCACGGCGATGTTCATGGCGGCCTCCAGACACTGGCTCACGGTCCGCGCGGCCAGGGAGATTTTCCCCACCGAATAATGGGCATTCACGGCGGCGGCGCTGCGGCGGCCCCACGTGCGCTCCTCGGAGGGCTCCAGCGCCAGGCTCTTGACCGTGCGGATGCCGTGAATCGCCTCCACCAGACGGCTCTGCCGACGGCCCTCGGCGGCGTACAGCGCGTCCAGCCGCCGCTGGAAGGGCTTGACCAGCGCGGCGACCACCAGCGCCATGGCGGCGGAGAAGGCGAGCACGACCAGAGTCAGCCGGCTGCTGTAAAGCATCAGGAACGGCAGGAAGAAGACCAGACTGACCAGGTCCAATAGGGTGAAGAAGAGATTTCCCGAGAGGAAGCCACGGATCTTCTCCGTCTGCTGGATATGCTTGAGAATCACGCCTGAGGGCACCTGTTCGTAGAAGCTGACCGGCAGATGCACCAGATGCGAGAAAGTGCGCGTGGCGGTGGCGATGTCGATTTTGTTGGTGGCGAAGAGCAGGAGGTTTCCGCGCAGGTATTCCACCAGGGCATGAAAGAGGATCGCCCCGATCACGCCGATGCCCAGCACGTTCAGGGTCGAGAAACTCTGGTTCACCAGCACCTTGTCCACCACATTCTGGAAGAAAAGCGGCGTGGCCAGCGACAGCAGAGACAGCAGCAGCACGCCCAGCGCGATCTGCGCGAAGAGGCCCTTGAGACGCAGGAAATACGGCAGGAACCACCGCAAGCCGAACGGCTGGTTCTCGTCGGAGAGCGCATAGACGCGTTTAAGCAGCAGCGCCCTCCCCGTCATTTCAGCGTTCCATTCCTCCTGGGCAACGAACCGGAAATGTTCCGTGGGATGCTCCAGCGCCCAGCCGGGGTCCACCAGCGCGGCGGCGGCGTCACTCTCCCGGAGTCCGCAGAGGATGGCGCGATGCCCGTCCTTCTTTTCCACGAGGATGGGGAAGGTGCGGGAAAACCCCTGGAGTTCCCTCCAAGACAGTTTTCGGATTTTCGCCTTGAACGAATGCTTTCGGGCAATGCGCACCAGGTCCTCCAGCGACGGCTCTTCCGCCGCCACGGCATGGTCGTGCATGAGCTGCTTGAGTTCCAGGTCAAGGCCGTGGTGTCGCGCAATGGCGCACAGACCGAAAAGTCCGCTGTAGCGGGCGCGCAGCTGCGCGGCGTCCTCGGCCGTCATCGGTTGTTTTTCTTCGGATGGCATTTGCGGAATGGTTTGTCGTTGTCGGCCCCCGCGGGTTGCGGCGAAAAGAAACTCCCGCATCTCGCTTTCAAGCACATCGCATAATATAGGGGGGATTTCTGGATTTGGTTTGAAACCATTTCAAGAACTTCCATCCCCAAGAAACATACGGCGCATGAAATCGGCATTAAATTCTGTGCAGTGGTTTACCTTAGTCACCGAGCCTTTCGCCATTTCACCCGTCAGCCGGTCTCACCCATTTCGCCCATATGCACCTTGCCAGACCCACCATTCTCAAACTGTCCCTGATTGGCATCTTGACCCTCTGCACGCTCCTGTCATTTCTCGCCGCGCCGGAATTTGCCTACAGAGGCGGATGCATATACCTACAGCACCTCGGAACCTTGATTCTGATGACGCCGCTGTTTCTCTCCCTGAGAAAGAATTCAACCGCCGACTCCTTCTCGCTCATCTGCCTCTCCCTTTTCACCGGTCTCCATATTCTGGGAGGCACCTACCTGTATTCCTATGTCCCCTATGACAAATGGCTCGAAGAGCTCTTCCACTTCTCCGTGGAGAAGACCGGCGTCCATGACAACAAATATGACCGGCTAATTCACTTCTCCTTTGGACTGCTGATGATGCCATATCTCGCCCACCTCTGCCGGAAGTTTCTGAAGGGCGCAAGGACGACGCCGGCGCTGCTGGGCGCCTGGCTGAGCATCCAGGCCTTCAGCCTGCTGTATGAAGTGTTCGAATGGCTGCTGTCGGTGGTCATGAGCGCGGACTTCGCCGATGGCTACAACGGACAGCAAGGCGACATGTGGGATGCCCAGAAGGACATGGCCTGGGCGCTGCTGGGCTCTACCATCACTCTGGTTCTCCTCTGGCTGTGCCAGCGGCGACGCAACCGGCAGGGCAGCCTGAACGGGCAAAGGGGACGGACGTGAAGCGGACGGCGAGGCACGGATGCTTCATCCGCGGACGAGAGTCTTTTCGCGCATGCCGCGTGCTTCGCGGGGAAAAGGCGTGGCTCGTGCAGAGATTTTAACCGGGCAGCAATGGCCGGTTTTGTCGGCTTTCAAATGTTACTGGCCACTAGTGTAGAAGAGCGAGGCACTATATTATGGCAATGGCCGAACTTCACCGTCATTCCACTAGACGGCAAGCCCTTTTGAAAATGTTCCGTTGGATTCCGTAAAGCCGAATTGCAATGCTCAGCGACCGCGACTATTACAATCGCCCGAACCCCGACAATTTCTGGCAGCGCCACAGTGCGATCTTCCTAGTCATCGTTGCCAATGTGGCGGTCTTTCTGCTGACGTTGCTGACCGGCGGAATGGGTGATGTCTTCTATCGTTCCCCTAGTCTGCTTCTGGAGTTCGGCGCCCTCATGCCCTGCTCACAATATGAGTGGCAGCTTTGGCGACTGGTGACCTACCAGTTTCTCCATGCGGACTTCTGGCACCTGTTCTTCAACATGTATGGCGTGTGGCTCTTCGGCGGAATGGTCGAGCGGGAACTGGGCAAAAACAAGACTCTAGTCCTCTATTTGTCCAGCGGCGTCCTCGGCGGAATCTTCTTCTCCCTGGCGAATTGGTACAAGCCCGCAATCTGCGTAGGCGCCTCCGGCTCACTCTTTGGACTGATGGTCGCTGCGGCCATCGCTTCGCCGCAGACTCGGATGTTCCTGCTTATTCCCCCCATGCCCATCAAGTTGTGGGTGATGGTGTTGATTTATTGCGGAATCGAAGTCCTCTATGCTCTCCGCGGCGCAGGAGGCAATGTCGCTCACTTGGCACATCTGGGTGGCGCACTCGGCGGACTGCTTTTCATGCTGCGGCCATTCCGCAACCTCTTCGGAGGATGGACCAGAAGGCGCTCCTCGCCCAGGAGCGCCACGCCCGACCCTCCGCGAGCCGCCCCGCCCAGAAACACCCAGCCTTTCGTGTTCAGCCAGGAGGAACTCAACCGCATCCTTGACAAGATGTCCCGACAGGGATACTATCAGCTCACCGAGGATGAAAAGGAATTCCTGCGGCAGTCCAGCGAGGAGCTCAAACGCCGACGGGCACGATAAGCCAACAAGGACACCCGGAGGGAAAGTGCGCTCGCACGCGAGCGAGAACCAAGGGGCGGAAAATCCAGGGCGTAGGAAACCCTGGTTCTTGCCCGCGTGCGGGCAAGCTATTGTGGCCCGTAGAAGTCGCGGAATTTCAACTCCATAATGCATTTCCGCGGCAGCGGATATTGCGCGATATCATAGAGTTGGTCGGCTTCGGGCCTCAGCCGCGACGCGACGAACAGCACCGACGGCCCATCCGGCTGCCACCAGAATTGCGGATTGCGCATGAGATCCGTGCGGTCACGCACTTGCTTTGGAGAATGCCCCAGCACCTTGTAATACCATTTCGCGACCGTGCCGTCATTGTCCGAAACCAGCAGACAACTGGAATCGCACAAATCTGCCTCATGGAGGTTCCGGGCAATGGTGCGCATGGAGTCATCGCCACGGTATTGCTGTTTCAGCAGGTCCTGCGGAATATCTCCTGCTCGAACCATTTTTAGACAAGTCCTATCTTGCCAAGAAGTTATACCAATTCCCAAGAAGACCGCCACGACCGCCGTCCCCAAGAGGACCTTGGAGCAACGGAAACGACGAGGAAGAGCGCACAGCGACAGCAGCGCAGCAAAGGTCACAAGCGGGAAGAAGACGAGAGAATTACGAGGGAACGGAACAGCCTGACGCCCGGCCACGCCATACATCAGAAATTCCATCCCTATCCAGCTGATTAAGATGATGTTGCTCCTATTGAACAAAGGTGTTCGCCAGAGGTCGCGGGAAAAACGCGAAATCACCAATGGCAACATCAGAACGCCCAGATGCACGGCGAGAGCAAGAAGGACATGGAGGCAAGAGGAGGAGGTCGTCCACCAGTCGGCGGAAATCCCCGCGGCATCAAGTCGAGCGATGCGAAATTGTTCGCCCAGCGTGAGATAGTAGGCAAACCCAAGAAGAGCGCCCAGCATGGTCGGCACTCCCGCAACAATGGCTCGTTGGCTGTTTTTGCCAAGAAAGTTGCAACCTGGATAACGCTCCACGGCGATCCACGAGGCGATGGCGGCGGGGAAAACTGCGGCGGACGGCATGACAAGCGGTTGCGCAAGACTGGTCAGGAAAAGCGCGATCTGCGTGCACCAGGTCGAGGTTTTATTTTGAAGTTGCTCCAATAGAGTGGCAGCCAGTGCCACGCCAATGGCGGCCAATAGCATGGAAAGCGAATATCCTCGAATCTGGTAAGCGAAAGCGGGAAAGACGGGGCTGGCCGCGAAGACAATGGCCCCCAGTATGGCGATGCGGTTTCCCAGCCATTTTCGCCACCAGAAGACAATGACCGCCAGCGTCAGCGCGCCAAAGAGCAGCGAAGGCAACCGCAATAGGATTTCCGGAGCCGTCAGCGGAACGACACGTAGCCAGAGCCAATAGACCACGCTCGACAGGATATGGTTGTTCGCCATGGTATAACTGCGGAAAATCGCCCCCAGGGTCGCATTGGGGTGAAACGCGCCGCAATAGTGGTATAAAGTGAAGACCTCATCCTGCCACAATTGCGCGGTCGCCCATGGCAACACCCTCGCCACGTAGAGCATCAGGGCAAAGATGAAACCAATCCAACTGACTTTGCGGGAGGTCATTCGGCAAAGAAGTGGTTTTCCACCATTCGGCAGAGCGCATGATAAATCGGCAGATGATATTCCTGGATACGGTAGGTCTCGTGGGAAGGCACGCGAATCGCGACATCCGCCAGTTGCGCCAATGCGCCGCCGTCCGCGCCAGTCATGCCAAGGACCTTCATGCCCTTGAGCTTGGCCACCGCCACCGCGTAGCGCACATTCTTCGCGTTCCCCGAAGTGGAGATGCCGAGCAGCACATCGCCCTTGCGTCCAAGCGCATAGAGCACCTGCGCGACATCCAGTCCCCCGCCGAGGTCATTGCGCACCGCGCTTCCCGCCCCGGGGAAATTCATCAGCGAGACGCACCTCAGTCCCTGTTGAAGCTTTGTGGAGAGCACTTCCGCAACCTCAGGTGACTGAGTGGCGAGGATAGCACGCTCTTCAGCACTCATCGGGCGTTTCTTGCAGAAGCCCTTGAGCAGTTCGCCGGAGATGTGGTCCGCATCCGCGCAGGAGCCGCCGTTTCCACAGGTGAAGAGTGTGCCGCCCTGCTCCTGGCAAGCGATGACAAGCTGCGCGGCATTCTCTATATCCTCTTTGCAATTGGAAAGTTGTGGATAATTTTGTAAAAGGGTTTCCAGTGGAGTCATAGTGTTCATCCGATTGCGAGCATTCGTTCGATGGGCAGGCGTGCGCGGTCCATGAGTTCCTTGGGCAGTTCCACCTTGGTCTCATGGGCTTCCAGTGCGTGCAGGAGGTTCTCCAGGGTGACCTTCTTCATGTTCGGGCAGGTCGGAAGGGGCTCCAGCGGGATAAGGCGCTTGCCGGGATTCTGCAGCGCAAGCTGGTGGAGGATGCCATTCTCGGTGCCGATGATAAACTCTTTCGCATCGGACTCCTTCACGTACTTCACCATGCCGCCAGTCGAAAGCGCGGCGTCCGCCAATTCCACCACAGCGGGGAGGCACTCCGGATGCACCAGCAGTTTCGCGTTGGGATACTGCGCCTTGATGCGCCGGATGTCATCCGGGTGGATGCGGTTGTGCGTGGGACAGAAGCCCGGCCAGAGCTGGAGCTTGCGTCCCAGCCTGGCGGCGGTGTTGGCGCCGAGGTTCTGGTCCGGAAGAAAAAGCACCTCGCGGTCGGCAGGGATGGTTCGGAGAACCTTGTCCGCATTGGCGGAAGTGCAGCAGATGTCCACGAGGGCCTTCACGGCGGCAGTGGTGTTCACGTAGGCCACGAAGACCGCGTCGGGGTGTTCTTCGCGGTATTTGGCGACCTCGGCGGGGTCGGCCATGTCGGCCATGGGGCATCCGGCGTCGGGGGCCGGCAGCAGCACCTCGGAGTCCGGCGAGAGGATCTTGGCGGT
>JAFYIW010000373.1 GCA_017538465.1 Victivallales bacterium | reverse complement strand
GGCTGTTTGGGCGTGATGCGCGACTCCACGCCTTGGCGGTAGTGGAGCTGGTTGTCCAGCAGCGTCACGGAGTCGATGCGTTGCCAGCGGTAGCGGTAGTCCAGCAGCACCGGTCCCTGGATGGCCCCGCCTGGGATTGCGCCGATGTGCGAGAGCCTGACGTAGCAGCGGTAATCGGTTCCAGGCTGAAATGTGACGCTCTGGTCAGCCGAGGTGATTTTCACGCTGTCCTCAAGCAGTCCGCCGTAGCAGGAGATCAACTGGTTGGGCATCATGCCGCCACGGTTGTCTTCATTCAGGACCGGAAATTCGGCGTGGCACTCGCCCTTTGCCTCGCGGATCTCCAGCGGCGGGACGGTGAATTCCGCCGTCAAGACATCGCCATTGCGCAGTTTGGCGGTAACTTGGAGGACATTGCCGTCCCGTGCGCTCATCTGCAGCGGCTCGGCCAATTCTGGAATGGCGACGGCCTGGAGTTCCTCCGCCGTTGGCTCGGGTGGCTTTACCAATACCTCCGAGGGCCTTCCCGCCTCGTCGATCAGCCGCTGGATTTCCTCCGGCGGGAGTTCCTGGTGGTCCGACGCGGGGGTGTTGGCGGGGGCGGGCTGCTCTGGAGGGTCGTCGGACATTGGCTTCTCCGTTGACGGGGCAAGCTCCGGCGGCTCGCCCAGGAACACCTGGAGATTCCTGACCAGGACAGTACCGCCTTGGGAATGGAATATCAGAAGCGGCTCTTCCAGTTCTTGCGGAAACTGCATGGAGCAATGAGCGGTCTGCCATTGTGGTGTGGCGGGACAGAGGACCTTCGGGCCCTCCGTCCCCTCGCAGTAAATCTCGCCAGGGGCATAGCGCAGATTTGCCTCCAGCACAGCACCCTCGGCATCGCTGCGGTACTGAAACTGCACGGAGATGTTCTGTCCCCGACAGACCTCTGGAAGCAGGTCCAGCCAGAAGGAATTGCCTTCGCTCACCAGCATGGCGCGGGCGTCCCCGGTGCCAACTAGAACGATGTTCTGGCGCGGGTCGATGTCCAGCAGATTGACGGGCGTCAGTTCCATTTCGTACAGCGGGTGGTTCTGCGGTTTACGGTCGGGGAAGGGCATGACGGGCGGCTTGCTGGTCTTGGCGATGGCGAGCGCCGCCTGGGCGGTCTCCATTCCGTCCGCGACGAGAATGACGCGACTGCGGTGGTGCGGGATGGCGACGGTCGGTTGAGCGGTCTCCCCGAGCGTCTCGCCCGTCAGGGCGTCCAGGACAACCGGGTTGGCGTAGCCGAGCGCACTGATGTCCAGAGTGAATTGACCATCGGAGCCGAAGTCGCCGGCCAGCACCAGCGCGGAGTTCTCCCGGCGCACCAGCGCGGCGCGGACCTTGTCCGAGACCCGCAGTGGATTCTTTGGGTCGTAGCAGGGGAATACCTCCACGCCTGGCTCGCCGTAGCCGTAGTTGCGGATGGCGTTAATCGTGTCCGCAGTCGCCGCAGTCGGCCCCTTGTGGCTCTGGTAGATGTCGAGCAGGCAGTAGGGCAGGAGCAGAGCCAGTGCGGTGGCCTGGTTGTTCTCGGGCGTCTGGTCGCTGTCCAGAAGGACCTGCGGCACGCAGCCACTTTGCAGTCCAGTGGACTCCGCCAGGATGTATCCGTTGGAGAAGCGCTCTTGATAGTCGCTCTGGCCGTAGTATGCCTCCCAGTCCAACTGATGGCTGGCGAAGGCCACCAGGGGCAGCGGCACGCAGTTGGTGGCGTGCAGGACCAGGAAGGGGCGGTCCTCGATGAGTTTGCCCTCAGTGTAGAGCATGGTGGCGGTGCGCTTGACCAGTTGGCGCATCTCCAGAATGGTGTGATGGTGGCGATAGCGGTCAAGAGCATATTCGACGACCGGCCCCATCACCTCGTCTTCGTTCACGGAGTCAAAGGTGTTGTCGAAGTAGATGCCTGAGAAGCCATGCCGCACAAGTTCGCGGAGTTTCGGCAGAATGTAGTCGCGGTAACTCTCCACGGGGTTCTGGAAGTAGTGTCCGTCGTTGCCCGTGACAAAGGCGTCGTTGCGCCATTCGCTGGCGTAGGAGGCCGCTTCTGGCCAGCCGTAGGACATTCCACGCGGGTTGGTGTAGGGGATGGCATATTGCGCGTGGCGGGTGAGGCTACGGGCCGCGTGACGCAGGAAAATGCGGTAGGTTTCGGCGGCGGGATGCTCTCGGAAATGCTCTGCGACGAAGGCGTTGACATGCAGACCAATCTCCTCTTCGCTCGCTCCGAGGCAGTCCGTCAGATAGTCGATGATGCTGTAGTCGTCGTCCTGCGGCGCGTAGCCGTCGTCGGTGTGTTTTCCGCAATAGAGTTGTCCCCACATTCGGCTGTGGAGGACTGCGGCGACGGGGATGGAGTTGTCCGCAACGAAGCCATTGACCGCCACGGTCGAGTAGCGTCTGAAATTGGGCATCATGGGCTTGACGGGGCTGGCCTGGAAGCCCATCTCGATGACGAATGGCTCCGTGCGGGAACAGGGCGCGCTCACGAGGTGGACTCGCAGGATGGTGGCGTCTTCCTGCCGAATCACTTCCAGCACGGGCTTGGTTCGGTCGATGCTCCAATTCTTCTCGGACTCGCAGAGCCAGCCCAGTCCTTTGGCGATTCCGCCCAGCCAGAGGTAGGGACGGAAATTGGCGGAGGAGTCGCGAATGCTGTCCCAAATCACGCCAGTGCCATCCGTCGGCAGTTCGATGGCGGGGTTGCGCCGCAGTTGCGCGGCCACGGAATGGAGGAGTGTGGCGACCTCGGTCTTATAGGGAATCTCAAGAACAAGAGAGTCCAGCGCGGTTTCGCCGTTGGGTAGAAATTCCAGACGCGTCTGGACAAAGCCGTCATAATCCACATCGTAATCGACTTTGACCGCCAGGCCAGGACCGGCGAGCGTCTGCGTGGCGGTCACGCGGTCGGGCGAGAGTTCTCCCCAAGCCAGCCCTTGGGCAGACAATGCGTGGCCATTCAGCAGAAGGCTGATGGGAGCGGCGAGGATGTTCTCCCCTTCGGCATACACCTCGGAGAAGAGCCCCTCGCCCAGACGATAGCCAGTGAGAGTGGCGTGAATCTCGCCGTTCGCCTCGTCCACCTGAAGGGGCTTGAATGGGGGAATCACCACTCGCTCCTTGCCGATTTGGTTGCCCTCCCATGGATAATGGCGGTATTCAAAAGGCCGCTTCCAGGTGG
>JAFYIW010000372.1 GCA_017538465.1 Victivallales bacterium | reverse complement strand
TTCAAGATGCCGCGTCGAGGCGGATTGCCTTTGGCACATTTTTTGCTTTAAATAGTGAAAATAGATTTCAGGACAACTGGGAAACGTACCATGAAGTGGCTGACCTACTTTGACAAAACCGCGCTGGTCTGCGGGCAGCGCAGGATTCACTACACGCAGATGATGCAGACCATCATCGGAACGGGCAAGGCCTTGAAGGCCGTCATTCCCGAAAAGTGCCATGTCGCCATCATCGGCGCCAACTCACCGGAGTGGGTCATGGCCATGTATTCGACATGGTATGCGGGGGCGACCGTCGTCCCCATCGACTTCATGTCCACGCCGGAGGAGATCGCCTACATCCTGGATGACTGCACGCCCGCCGCGGTCTTCTGTGACGCGGCCGCGGAGGCGAAGCTCCAGGCGGCCTCCAAGCTGATGAAGACCGCCATGGGTTCTGTCAAGCGCCTTGAGAGGATTGGCGAACACATTTCGCCGGAGCCGGTCGCCAAAGACACCGCGTTCGAGACATCCGACGAGGAGCTGGCCTTCATCATCTACACCTCGGGGACCACGGGCAACCCGAAAGGTGTCATGCTGACCTTCGGAAACCTGCGTGCCAACACCGAGGCCTGCACCGTGCAGACTGTGGTCTTCATCCCCGACGACCGCGTGCTGGTGCTGCTTCCGCTTCACCACGCCTATCCGCTGATGGCGACGGTCGTCATGCCGATGTCCATCGGCGCCACGGCAGTCTTCTCGCAGAGCATGACCAGCCCCGACATCATGGCGGCCCTCAAGGACAACCAGTGCACCTTCATCGTCGCCGTGCCGCGCCTGGTGGAGCTCTTCCGCAATTCCATCCTGCAGAAGATCAACGCCTCGTTCATCGCGCGCTGCCTGCTCTGGATCACCTCCCGCTGCAATTCCCTCTGGCTTTCCCGTAAGGTCTTCAAGAAGGTTCAGGACGCCTTTGGCGGGCACCTCCGCTACATCTCCTCGGGCGGGGCCGCCAACAACCCGCAGGTCACGCAGGACTTCTACGGGCTCGGCTTCCACCTGCTGGAAGGCTATGGCATGACCGAGGCCGCGCCGCTGATCTCCTTCACGCCGCCGACACGCCACAAGCCCGGCTCGCCCGGCATCCCCGTCCCCTGCAACGAGGTCAAAATCCAGGACGGCGAGGTCCTCATCCGCGGCAAGAACATCATGAAGGGCTACTACCACCTCCCCGAGGAGACCGCCAGAGTGATGGACAAGGACGGCTGGCTCCGCACGGGCGACCTAGGATACATCGACGACGACGGCTTCCTGTTCCTGACGGGACGCAGCAAGGAACTCATCATCCTCGGCAACGGCAAGAACATCAGCCCCGACGAGCTGGAGCGCAAGTTGATGCAGCACTCGGAGGGCCTTTTCACCGACTGCGCCGTCTCCGAGCTGGGGCAGATCCTCGCCGCCGTCATCGTCCCCGACAAGGAGGTCATGACGAAGCGCGGCATCCTGAACATCCGCCAGACCATCATGGACTCGGTCATCGAGCCCTACAACGAGGAGATGCCTTCCTACAAGCGAATCGCCACTGTGGTTTTGCGCGAACAACCTCTGCCACGCACCCGCCTGGGTAAACTGCGCCGCCACGTCATCCGCCAGCAGATCAACTCCAAGGACGGGGCGGCACAGGAAGAGGCGAAACCCGCCGAGCCGATGCCTGACACCCCCGTCGCCCGAAAGGTCATCCACTGCCTGGAGGAGATTGCGGGGCGTACCGTCCAGCCCGACGAGCACTTCGAGCTGGAGCTGAACCTGGACTCCCTCGCCAAGATGAATCTGATGACGAGTCTCTGCGGCGCCCTCAACATGGAGGTGCCCGTCGAGATGATCGCCAAGTATCCCACCGCTCGTACTTTGGCCGAGGCCTTCGAGGCGATGGAAGCCGCCGGAACCGTCACGCGTCACGAGTCCTCCGCGGAGGTTCAAATTCCGCGTCCCGCCTGGACGCATGGCGTCGTCCGCGCGCTTATGCTCGCCTATATCCGCTGCATCTCCAAAATCGTCATCAGCGGGCGCGAGAACATCCCCGACGGCCCCGTCATCTTCGCACCCAACCACCAGAGTTCGCTGGACGGCCTCTATCTCGCCGCCGGCATCGACGCGGAGCGCTTCAAGAAAACCTACTTCTACGTCATCTCCAAGTTCATCAGCGGTCCCTTCACGCGCTGGTTCGCCAGACGCCACAATATGATCGCACTGGAGATCAACGGCGATCTGCGCCAGTCCATCGGCAAACTCTCCATGGCCCTCAAACAGGGCAACTCCGTCGCCATCTTCCCCGAGGGAACCCGCAGCATGGATGGTCGCCTCTGCGAATTCCGCCCGACCTTCGCACAGCTTTCCGTGGAGACCGGCGTGCCCATCGTGCCTGTACTCATCGACGGCGCCTTCGACGTCCTCCCGCGCAACCAGCGTTTCCCGTCGCTCGGCAAGACCGTCAAGGTCACCTTCCTGCCGCCCTGCAATCCATCCCCAGGCCGCACGACCGCCGAACTCTGCCAGGAGACCGTTGATAAAATCACCGCCGCCTTCTCGCAAAAGGGGTAGGGTGCTAGGGGGCTGTTAATTGGAATGGCTTTCCAGGCATTGCCGAAGGAATTCGACGGTGCGTCGAGCGGGCCACCAGGTGCCTTTGCCCAGGGTGATGAAGCCGCAGTGTCCTCCGCTGGAAGGCATTTCAAGGAAGAGGTTCGGGTTCCTACGGGCCTCCTCGACGGGATAGCATTCTCCCTTGAGAAATGGATCGTTTTTCGGCGCGACCATGAGCAGCGGCACCTTCAGACCTGAAAAATAATGGCAGGCGGAGGCGGTGCGGTAATATTCCACATGGTCGCGAAAGCCAAGTAGGGGAGCCGTGAACCGGTCATCGAACTCCTCGAAAGTCGTGAACTCCTCAATGCCGTCCGTGTCCAGCACGCCGGGGAATTCCTCCGCCTTCCGCTTGATCATGGCGACCAAAGTCTTCAGGAAATGCCGGGCATAATGCTTGCCCATGCCTTTATGGAACATCTGGTTGCTCGACAGTATGTCCGTCGTGGCGCAGAAAACGGCGCCGCCGCAGACTTCAGGCGGAAGCATCGAGGATTCCCGTGAGAGGTAGAGCGCAGAAAGATTGCCGCCCATGCTATAGCCGGAGAAGGCGATGTGGCGATAGCCGCCGGTGGCGAGCGCATGCCGCGTCAGCCAGTCCAGCTCCACCGTCGAGTTCTGCGTCGTGAACTTGAGCTTGGTGCCCGGCGAATCTCCTGTGCCTCGAAAATTCCAGGCGAGGCAGTCCCAGCCCGCTTGGTTGAGGGCGTGGACGAGGGACAGCACGTAGTGGCGACGCGAACTGCCGCAGAGACCATGGCTTATGATCACGAGACGGTCTGAGCCGATGCGTGCCCAGTCCAATAGCAGAACGTCATCATCTGGGGTGCGGAATTCTTCGCGTTCCCAGTGGTCGGGGATGCTTTCATGCCGGAAATAGGACGGCAGGATAGTCTGGACATGGCTGCAGCACAACGGATATGGTGGTGCCTTGTAGCTGGAGTTTTCGATGAGAGGCATGATGGGTTGGGAAACGAAATCAGTGAGTATATTTCTGTGAAGTAGTGTTTTTAAAACACTAGGAGTCTGTAAAATTTGAAATCAACAAAATGACCTGTTTTGTCGGTTTTTGTGTTACACAGACTACTAGCCCGCTTTTCCACGCTCATTCCTAATGTAGCGTTTGAATCGAATTTGTCCGTCATCCCAGCCTGAATTCGCCTGTTTTTGCGAGATTTGTCCGCCCCGGCTCTGGTAGCCCCAAAACACGAAACCGACCCAATCAAGTATGTCGAATTGGCTTCTGCTATAAAAAATTTGGCATGAGGTCACCTCGTACATTTTGGAAACAGAAGAAATGGCAATCATGGGCAGAGTTTTCCGTTTTGAAAGTATTGCATCGAGATTATGGAATTTCGTGTTCAATATCAAAAGACAACTATTTTAATGGTATTTATTTGACATGGCAGAATTGTGGTATATATTAATTATGTTTACTTTTTAATACTACTAATCTAGTAGTCTTAAAATAGTGGGTGTCAGGTGCATCTGTCCAAGGATTTCTGATGGAGCTTGATTGGTAGGCCGTTATTCTTGCTTTGCCTGGGGAACTGGCCACTTTTACTGGCAAGAAACGCCTCAACAATACAAAGGGAAAGAAAATGGAAACGGTGAATCTCGACGGAAGTCTTCTTGAAGTTCATTCCATCACGACGGAGAACACGGTGATCCTGCTGGTCAAGGCACCCCATGGATTCCTTGGATGCGGCTATTTTTCCTTGGAAACTGCTGAAAAAGTCGGTGATGCCGTCGTCATCGTCTCTGGCGTCAGGAATGTCGAGGAGATGCTGACCGCCAAAGTGAAGGCGGTGTCTTCGGCCGCCGCCGCGAGGGGCGTCACCACGGATATGAACGGCGGGGAAGCACTGCTGAAACTGATTTGAACAATCATTCCTACCGAATTTGAAATACAAAGGAAGTCATTGCATGACAAATTCAGCAAAAACGGTATTTGACTCGGTGGGGAATACGCCACTGTTGCGGCTGCCCGCAATCAACCGGGAGCTGGACGGCGTCGAATTGTATGCGAAGGCGGAGTACTTCAATCCGACGGGCTCGGTGAAGGACCGTGCGGCAAAAGCGATGATTTTGGACGGGATTGAGCGCGGACTGCTGACGCACGACAAGACCATCATCGACGCGACAAGCGGGAATACGGGAATCGCATATGCCGCGTTGGGAGCCGCGTTGGGATACAGGGTCACTCTGTGCCTTCCCGCGAACGCGACGGAGGAGCGCAAGAAGCTGATGAGGCTTTATGGCGCGGAAATTATCGAAACGGATCCGCTGGAGAGTTCGGACGGCGCATACAACGAATGTCGTCGGCTGGTCGCCGAGCATCCAGAGAAGTACTTCTACCCTGACCAATACAACAACGACGCGAACTGGAAGGCGCATTTCAACGGCACAGCGGTGGAAATCTGGGAGCAGACGAAGCACCGCGTGACGCATTTTGTGGCGGGCACGGGAACCTCAGGAACGTTCATGGGAACCAGTCGAGGCCTGAAGCACTTAAATCCGCAGGTGCAGTCGGTTCTGATGCAGCCAGATTCGCCTTTCCACGGTCTGGAGGGGATGAAGCACATGGCATCGACCATCCATCCAGGCTTCTTTGACGAGTCGATCGCGGACATCAAGCTGGAGATCTCGACCGAGGAGGCGGTGGCGATGACCCGCCGCCTAGTCCGCGAGGAGGCCATTCTTGTGGGCATCAGTTCGGGCGCGAATGTGGCGGCGGCATTGAAGTTGGCAAAGACCTTGCAGCCTGGGTCGGTGGTGG
>JAFYIW010000371.1 GCA_017538465.1 Victivallales bacterium | reverse complement strand
CGAAGCGAGGCGCGTGGCATGGCCCTGGAGACGATTGCGGGGATGGTCCCGCGCAACTGGGGCGAATTGACGGGGTGTCGCTTTGCGGAGCGTTGCCCGCTGGCGCGGGAGGAGTGCCGCAATGCCAAGCCAACGTGGACGGAGGTCGGGACAGGACATTTCTCGCGGTGCCATTGGGCGGAGGAGCTTTCGGATTGGCGTCCTCGTGGCTCGGCTGCGACGTCGGGGAGGGACTCTGGTGGAGAAAAGCAAGCGGTCATCTTGCGCACCGAGGGACTGCGGGTGTGGTTTCCGGTCAAGAGCGGCTGGCTGCATCGCACGACTGGCACCCTGAAGGCGGTGGACGGCGTGGACTTGGAACTGTGCGCTGGCGAGACGCTGGCGCTCGTGGGCGAGTCGGGCTGTGGCAAGAGCACCATCGGCAGGAGCCTGATTCGGCTCGTCGAACCCACAGGCGGGAGGGTTTTGCTGCATGGATTCGATGACGTCACGCACCTGAAACGCAGTGCGTTGCTGCCGTTGCGTCGGGAAGTGCAGATGATTTTCCAGGACCCGTTCTCCAGCCTGGATCCCCGCATGATGGCGGGGGAGAGCGTGGCGGAAGGGCTGTCGCTGCGCCATCCGGAGTGGAATGCGTCCCAGCGCGAGGCGCGGGTGGCGGAGTTGCTGAAGCAGGTCGGGTTGAATCCGGCGGATGCCACGCGCTATCCGCATCAGTTTTCCGGCGGTCAACGCCAGCGCATCGGACTGGCGCGTGCGCTGGCGGTGGAGCCGCAGATGATTGTGTGCGACGAATGCACGAGCGCGCTGGATGTCTCGGTGCAGGCGCAGATTTTGAATCTGCTCAAGGAAATCCAGGGCGCCACGGGCGTGGCGTATCTTTTCATCACCCACGACTTGAGCGTGGTGGGCTATCTGGCCGACCGCGTGGCGGTGATGTATCTTGGCCATCTGGTCGAAGAAGGACCCGCCGAGGAGATTTTTGCGAATCCCGTGCATCCCTACACGCAGGCGCTCTTTGCGGCGGCGCCACGGTTGCAGAAGGATGACGAGGCAGGGCGCGCAGGCTTGCCGTGCCGAAGCCGGTCAGCGAAGGCAGGAGCGCGTCCCTCCCAGGTGCTTTCCGGCGATGTGCCGAGCCCCATCCATCCGCCGACGGGGTGTCCGTTCCATCCGCGTTGTCCGCATGCCACGCCGCAATGCGCGGCGGAGTTCCCTGGCTGGCGCAGCGTGGGTGGTGCGCACCGTGTGCGGTGCGTGGGCAATTCGTAATTCGTAATTCGTAATCATTTCCCGTTTTCGGGGGCATCAAGGTTCGGCTGCACGTGGCCGAGAATATCCTCTCTTCATCCCTTGGTTCTCGCTTGCGTGCGAGCGAGCCATGTCAAACATCATGATGCACTTGCCATATTCCACTCCGGAGGCCGAGGGCGTTTCGTCTGCAGCGGTTTTGGATTTCGTGAATTACCTGGACTCGCTGGAGTTCCTGCACGGCTTTGTGCTTTTCCGGCACGGCAAGGTAATTGCGCGTGGCAACTGGAAGCCATATTGCGATGCGCAGCCGCATCAGCTTTTCTCGCTCTCCAAGAGCTTCGTCTCGATGGCGATTGGCTTTCTGCGTGCGGAAGGGCGGTTGGAATTGACCGACCGCGTGATTTCCTTCTTTCCCGAATACGATGATGATTCTGTGCCCGCCGAAGTCCGCGAGATCACCCTCCACGATTTGCTGACGATGCGGAGCGGGCAGCCGCAGTGCTATCTGGGGGCATTCACCGTCCTGGAACCCTACACCTCGCCCTACGCCTATCGGTGGCTGCGGAAAGAACTCAAGTGGAAGCCCGGCACGCACTTCAATTATAATTCGGGGAATACCTACATGCTTTCGGCGGTGGTCACGAAGCTGACTGGCCAGCCAGTCACGGAGTATCTCTGGCCGCGGCTCTTCCAGCCGCTGGGCATCGAGACGCCGCGCTGGCTCTCCGACCCGCAGGGCATCAACCTGGGCGGATGGGGACTTTACCTCAAACTGGAGGACGTGGCGCGTTTCACCCTGTTGCTGGCGCAAGGGGGAAAGTGGGAAGGCAGGCAGCTCATTCCCGAGGACTACCTGAAACTCGCGACCTCCGCACTGGCGGACAATTCCGAAAATCAGCGGAGAGACTGGGAGAATGGCTATGGGTTGCATTTCTGGCGTTGCAGCGAGCCCTCCAGTTTCCGCGGGGATGGCGCATACGGTCAATACGCGCTAGTGATTCCCCAATACGACATGGCGTTGGCCGCCCTCTCCGGATTAGGCGAAATGGGGCGGATTCTCATTCATCTTTGGGACCATCTTCTGCCGACGATTTCCGGCGATGCGCCATTGGTCCCCAATCCAGCCGAGCAGGAGGCACTGGCGCGGAAGTTGAACTCGCTGGAACTGCCGAAGCCGGAAGGAAAATACGCGGCTGGCGTGGCTGGCGGGACCTATCTGCTGGAGGCGAATCCCCATCGCTTCCAGAGCGTACGCTTCGAGTTCTCGGCGGGTGGCGGACAGCTGGTGCTGCGGCGGGACGGCAGCGATTTTGTCGTGCCTTTTGGCTACGGTTGCTGGCGCGAGGGCGGGGCGCAGATATACGAGACGGCCAGCACGCTCTCGAAGGCGATTGCGTCCTCGGCGGCATGGGTGGAGCCCAATGTGCTGGCCTTGCATCTGGCTTGCCTCAATGAACCGCATCTGGTGCGGTATCGTTTCCAATTTGAGGGCACTCGCGTCCAGGTCAAGCGCCAGTTCAATATGCTGTTCCTCTACGGGGAAAACGAGATGAACGCGGAGTTCTCCGGCACGCTTCAGCCCTGACATGCCGAAGAGGACTCCTCCATCGATTTTTCCAGATCCGGAGACGTCTTCCGACGAGGAGGGCATTGTCGGCTTTTCGTATGACTTGAATGCCGCGATGCTCCGGGATGCCTATAGCCGCGGCATTTTCCCCTGGCCTTTTGACGACAGAATAATTCCCTGGGTGAGTCCGCCGGAGCGCGGGGTGATTCCCTTGGAGGAGTTCCATATCCCACGCAGTTTCCAACGGCAACTGCGCAGGGGACAATTCGAGTTGCGCATCGACACCGCCT
>JAFYIW010000370.1 GCA_017538465.1 Victivallales bacterium | reverse complement strand
GCTGGCGCCCCGCCAGCAGAAATGTGAAGGGGGAATTGGAGATTTTTTTTGATTTTCATTATAGAATATAATACGTTGAATGGGAATTGGGAACTCGCAAAAGGGAATCGCTGACGCGAGAACACGCCGGACACGGTCAGTTCAGTGCCCGCGCATTGTTGCGCGGGGTCAGGAGCCTCCCGGCAAGTTCAGTGGCATAGAGGTCCATGTAATTGGGCGAAAGCGCGGAGGAGTGCGGGAAAAGCCAGAGATTCGGGCATTGGCGCAACGGCGAATCTTTCGGCAGAGGTTCGATTGCCTGCACATCCAGGCAGGCTCCTCCCAAGCGTCCCGAAGCCAATGCCTCCACCAACGCCGTTTCGTCAATGGCATTGCCGCGCCCGAGATTGCTGACAGTCGCCTGGCGCGGCAACAGCGCCAGGCGACGGGCATCCAGCAATCCGTCGGTTTCCTTGGTGCGTGGAAGCACGAGCACCAAGTGGTCGGTGTCCGGAAGTAGAGCATCCAACTCTGAAGCGGCAAAGCATTGATCCTCCTGGCCAAAATAATCCGGCGCAGGATGCCGATGTGCGCTCACGCCCCAAATCTTCACCCCGAAGTCCTTCAGCAAGCCTCCGATGTGTCGGCCAATCCGGCCGAATCCGCAGATGGTCACGCGGCTGTCTCTCAGCGGTCTCATCCTGGCATCCAGTTCGGGACGTGGCCAAGGGTTGTCGCGGTAGGTGGTGACCGCCGGAAGCAGCCCCCGTGTCATCGCCAGCAGCATCCCGACGGCGGTCTCGGCCATCAGCGTACCGTGGAATCCGCCATTCCAATGTTCGACATTCGGCGGCCACCGGACGGAAAAGTAATCCTTTCCCGCCGCAGGCGTCGAGACCACTCGCAGTTTCGGCGCCAACGCGAACCACTCCTGACGAAACTGCCAGCATCCCACCGCCGTGGCCTCGGGGAGGGCCTTGAGGAACTCCGCCTCGCTGTGTGCGTTGACCACCCGCCACGACGGCAAAAGTCCCGCCAGTCGGCTGGCCTGCGGGTCATCCATTCGAAACGAGCCGAGTTCGTGCTGCAAGAATATGAGAAGAGTCTTTGTCATACCATTGTACTATATTGTCTTGCAGGAAATCAGACAGTTTTCCGCCCAGATACTATATTAAGCCCATCGCCCAAACCGGTTTCGGTAGACGAAATCAGATGCGGAAGGTCGGCACGGCGCCGTCCCCGAATCAAGACCGGCCCGGCACGGCGCAATTCGAGGTAAAAAAATGCAGGTTTACAACTTCAACGCGGGACCGGCCGCCCTCCCGAAGCCGGTCATGCTCAAGGCCCAGGAAGAGTTCGTCAACTACCACGGTTCCGGCATCGGCATCATCGAGGAGTCCCATCGCGCCAAGCCCTTTGACGAGGTCATTCAGGCGGCCGAGGCGAATGTGCGCAAGATCTTGAATGTCCCGGAGAACTACGCGGTGCTGTTCCTTCAGGGCGGCGCGTCTCTCCAGTTCGCCATGGCTCCCATGAATCTCATGGTCCCCGGCAAAAAGGTCGGCGTGGCCAACACTGGCGTGTGGGCGAAGAAGGCCATGAAGGAAATCAAAATCCAGAAGGGCGAAGTGGATTTGATCTATGATGGCGAAGCCAACGGCTACACCGCCATAGAGGGCATCAAGGACTGGAAGATCGACCAGGATCTGGCCTACATGCACATCTGCTCCAACAACACCATCTACGGAACGGAATACTTCGAGTATCCGGAGACCGGCAATGTCCCGCTGGTCGCCGACATGTCCTCCGACATCATGAGCCATCGTCTTGACGTGAGCAAATTCGGGATGATCTTCGCGGGCGCCCAGAAGAACATCGGCCCCGCCGGACTCACGCTGGTGATTCTTCGCAAAGACCTCGCCGAGCGTGCGCCGGAGACCGTTCCCACGATGCTCAAATACACCACGCACATCGAGGGCAAGAGCCTCTTCAACACCCCGCCGACCTTCGGCATCTACATCCTGCGCCTGGTCACCGACTGGATGCTGGAGAATGGCGGTCTGGAGGCGATGGAGAAGACCGACATCGCAAAGGCCGAATTGCTGTATGACTACATCGACAACTCCGGGTTCTATCGTGGCACCGCCGCGAAGGGCAGCCGTTCCCGCATGAACGTGACCTTCCGTCTGCCCACCGAAGACCAGGAGAAGGCCTTCGTTGCATTCGCCAAGGAGCAGGGCCTGCTCGGCCTCAAGGGACACCGCGCCGTCGGCGGATGCCGCGCCTCCATCTACAACGCGGTTCCGCTGGAGGGCGTCCAACGCCTCATCGAGGTCATGGAGGCCTTCCGCAAACAGGCATAATCCAACTGAAATAGCCTCGTCGCGCCCTGGAGACCAACTCGGTTTCCAGGGCTTTTTTGTCGCCGATGCAATATCCGCATCGCTAACACTGCATCATGATTGTCCAACAAGGTTCAGACAATACTATTTGGCACGAAGCGCACGAGCCGCATTGATGGTGGCAAGAGCGGCGACGCCGACATCGCCAAAGACCGCAAACCAGAGGCTGGCCATGCCCAGCGCCCCCAGAACCAATATCAGTGCCTTCACGCCCAAGGCAAACACGATATTCTGACGTACGATGCCAATTGTCTTGCGGGCAATGCGGACGGCCACCGCGACCCGGGAGGGCTGATCCGTCATCAGCACCGCGTCCGCCGCCGCGACTGCGGCGTCCGAGCCAATGCCCCCCATGGCGATGCCGAGATCGGCACGGGCCAGCACGGGCGCGTCGTTGATGCCGTCACCCACGAAGGCCACCTTCCCTTCAGCCGTATTTCCCCGTTCCAGTTCCTCCACGACTTCCACCTTCTGGGCGGGCAACAACTCCGCCTGAAAACCATCCAGGCCCAGCAGCGTGGCGGTCTCTTCGGCGACCGCGCGGTGATCGCCGGTCAACATCATGATTTTCCTGACGCCTTCGTGGCGCAGCGCCTGGACCGCCAAGGCACTGTCCGGCTTGAGTTGGTCCGCAATGGTGATGGCCCCGGCATAACGCCCCTCGATAGCGACATGCACCACCGTGCCGTCCGCCCGCGTCGAGACCTCCTCGACGTGATGTTCCCGCAGAAAACGGTAATTCCCAGCCAGCACCAGCCGACCATCCAGCCGTGCCTTCACGCCATGCCCCGCGAACTCCTCCAGCTCGGTGACGCGGGAGGCATCCAACGACTGCGGCACTGCCTGGCGCAGCGCGGCAGCGATGGGATGATTGGACGCATATTCCACGTGGGCGGCATGGTTGAGCAACTCCTCGCGGCTGAAGCCCGACGCGGGGGAGACCTCCTGTACCCGGAAGGTGCCGCGGGTGAGCGTACCCGTCTTGTCAAAGACCACCGTGGTGACCTTGGTCAGCGCATCCAGGCACGCACTGCCCTTCACCAGCATACTCTGACGCGAGGCCGCGCCAATGCCGCCGAAGTAACTCAGCGGGACGGAAATCACTAGCGCACACGGGCACGACACCACCAGAAAGACCAACGCCCGGTGAATCCAGGCGGACCATTCGCCGCCCAGCAGAGGCGGCAGAATGGCCAGCAACAGTGCGCTCCCGACCACGGCGGGGGTATAGTAGCGTGAAAAGACCGTGATGAACCGCTCGGTCGGTGTCTTGCGCCCGCTGGCATGCTGCACCAAGTCCAGAATGCGAGAGACCGTGGATTCCCGGAAGGGCTTTGTGACTTTCACGGTTATCTGCCCGTTTTGGCAGATGCTGCCAGAAAGAACCTCGTCGCCCGGATTTGCCTCACGGGGGAGAGACTCGCCAGTCAAGGCGGAAGTGTCCAACAACGTGTGCCCTTCGGCGATCACGCCATCCAAAGGGACGCGCTCTCCGGGATGCACCACGATGCATTCCCCGACCGCAACCTCCTCGGGAGAGACAGACAGAATGCCCTCGGCAGTCTGGAAATGGGCCACGTCAGGACGCAGATTCATCATCGCGGCGATGGACTGACGGCTCCGCCCAACAGCCCGGCGCTGGAAGGCCTCGCCCACCTGGTAGAAGAGCATCACTGCGACCGCTTCGGGGCATTCGCCAATCGCGAAGGCGCCCAGCGAGGCGACCGTCATCAGAAACTTTTCATCCAGGAATTCGCCATGAAGAATGCTCTTAAGGGAATGCAGAACGACCTCAGAACCGGCCAGCAGATACGCGACGACATGGAGCGAAACTGCAATCGCCATAGGCAACCAGCGGGAAGTCAATAGAGTTCCGCCGAACAACACGGCACTGGCAATCATCATTGCCGTGCGATGATATCCGAAGAAACCACCCGCCGCCGCCTCGTCCTCCTCCTCGGCCAGCGCGATCGGCGCGGTGTAGCTTCGCTGCACTTCGGGAGCGTGTTCGCGGAGCCACTTTGAGATTCCGCGCAACGCCAACGGCAGACGGGCCCCATCGGCCTCCGGCGCCGTGATGGTCAGGGCATTCCCTTCCCATTCCAGCTCCGCAGACGGAATCACCGTGTGCACGACCTGCGCAATCGCCTTTTGGTGTCCCGTCACCGCCCCCGTGAAGTAGATGGTCCGGTAGTTAACGCCGGTTATATCCCCGTGGCTTTCGCCGTGGGCACAGGACACCCCGCGGCTTTCGCCGTGGGCACAGGACACCCCGCGGCTTTCGCCGTGGGCACAGGACACCCCGCGGCT
>JAFYIW010000369.1 GCA_017538465.1 Victivallales bacterium | reverse complement strand
TTCGCTTTGTTCCCCAAGAGGGCACCTTAATAGCCGCGAAGCGGCGAGCGCACGTAGTGCGCGACCATGCGTAACCGCCTGCAAGTGCCTGAAAGGCACGCAGCCGGCGGGGGCAGGCGCCACCAGAATCCTGCGCCCGAAAAGGGCGCGATAACCCTTGGGGTAAAGTCAAAACGAAAACTCTGCCGTTAGGTGCCCTCTCGGGGAACAAAGCAAAGACATTATGGGGAAAAATGAGAATCATTCCGTGAAGTTTCATGGATATATTGGTGGCCCGTTCATTGAAAACCGTCCATTGCGGCGTGCGCGCATGCCTTCGCGGGAAGGCCCGGCATTCCAGTGAAAATGACCAACGCGAAAAAGGCAAATCATCTTCTGCGTGGCTTGGCTTGCATGGCCGGCGTCTGGCGGCAAAGGCGCTGGCTGCGCTGGTGCGTCTTCGGGGGGTGCCTTGCGGTGACTGGGGTCCTCCTGTGGCTGCTGTATCAATACCCGCCTGGAGAGGGGAGTTTCTGGCCGCCGTGCTTTTTGCAGCGGACCACAGGACTGTATTGTCCGAGCTGCGGAAACACCAGAGCGCTATATGCGCTTTTGCATTTTGACTTTGCGACGGCTTTCTCCCACAATGTGCTTTTCGTGCCCACGTTGCTTCTGATTGTCGCAATGGCGGTTTCAAAGAAGCTTCGCCATTCCGAGCACATCGGGTACATCGTGGTGGTCTCCTATTTCCTGTTTATGCTTCTTCGGAATCTCCCGTGGTACCCATGCACGCTTTTGGCTCCCTGACCAGGCTGTCGCCAGGAGACCGGAATGAGCGTCCTGAAATCGCCTTGGCCTGACTCCGTGGGTTTGCGGCTTCGGCTTCTCGCCGCCGGCAGCCAAAATCACGGAGTCCGTCCGAGTTTTATTTGCGGAAAGCGCAAGCGATATTGGAATGCGGATTAAATTATGCGTGTTGACGCCGCGCATCGAGTCTTTACTTGCCACGAAAAGCCATCTCCGTGTCTTTGCATCCCGGGCATTGTCCCATCAGCATTTTTTGCACTCCTTTTTTGATTGCTATGCAAAGCATTGGTTATAAGATATTCCTGATATGGGTCGCCGGGTTGGTTCCAGTCTGGGGGACGGAACTGGAGAATCTGCTGCGGCAGGCCTTGACGGAGAATCCGCAAGTCAAGGCGCAGCGTGCCCTGGTGGAGCAGTCGCTGGCGGCGCACCGCGAGGTGCTGGAGTTCTGGGATCCGACGCTTTATGCGGCCGGCGGCTATGGCAGCCAGCTGCGGGGACTCCCCCTGGCGCCAGTGGGTTATACCCAGGTCGGCGCCGAAGACAGCCTGGAGGCCCAAGGCGGTGTGCTGGTGCCGGTGAAGGGCGGGGCGTATTTGGCCGCTGGCGCGGTCACTCGGCGTTGGACGAATCCGCCAGATTACCGCGACCCCCTATACCAGCATCTGGTGGGCGTCACTCTGCAGATTCCCTTATGGCGCGACCGCGGCTTCGCGCTTCTGGGGTGCCGGGAACGCGCCGCCTTGGCGGCCTGCCGCGCCGCACAGGAACGCCTGGCCGGAAAGTTCCAGGAGGTACGGCACAGCGTGGAGTTGGCATACATTGACGCCTGCAGCGCCCAGAATGCCTACCGAATCACCCAGGGGGCGACGCATCGCTTCGAGCGCTTGAACCAGGAGGCGCGGGAGTTGGCGGACCTCAAGACGATTCCGGAATATCAATATACGGAAACCGTACGGGATCTGCAAAATGGTCGCGAGGACGAGGAAATCGCGCGCAATGCCCATGAGACCTCGCTGATTGCCCTGGCCGCGGCGGTCGGCGTCCGCGAGCCGCTCACGGCGTTGCAGTGCACGCCTGAGGAGTTTCTGGCCAGCGCCGCCATGGCCGACTTGCCGGATTTCACGATGGGCGTGGAGGAGGCGATGGAGTTCCGCGGAGAGCCGCGAGCCCTGCAGGATGACCGTGAACAGGCCCAGGCGCAATACGAACAGATGCTGGAGGAACATCGCGATCAGGTCACGCTGAATCTTGGCGTCAACTGGATGGACGATTCACGGCGGGGACCTTTCTCCGAAGGATACGGCAGTGTCTCGGAAAATTGGGGCTTTGACGCGATGCTCTCCTGGAGCCGTCCCCTGGACTACACTGGAGCGGATGCCCGCGCGGCGCAATTCCAGGCTAGGATGGATGAACTGGATGCGCAACTGGAGGCCCAGCGCGTGACGATTGCCGCGGAGCTGCGCACCGCTCAATTGCGCCTGGAGACCGCGCGCCGACGGCTGGAGCTGGTGAATGCGGGGGTGGAGGCGGCTCAGCAGACCGTCGCCGCCGAGCAGGAGCGCTTCAAAATGGGCGAGGGCGACTCCCATGCGGTGTTGGAGGCGCAGAAGAATCTCACTGCCACGCTGCTGCGGCAGAATGCCGCCACGGCGGAGCTGCTGCGTGCGTTGAGCGACTACCGCTTTGCCTGCGGTTACCCGGAATAGAGGTTAGAGGTTAGAGGTCTTGCGCCTTGCCGCGTGCGGCAAGGGTCGATGGTCCGCGTCGAAGGGCGCGGATGGTGTTTCAACTTTCAACGTTTCATTTCCCATGAACTTGTTTGGTCATAAGCCGAAAGTCGATCCCAATGAGCCGGATGTGCCATTGGCAGCAGGCATCAACTTGCCGGAGGATCAGCGGGCCCAGCTGGCGCACGAGGTCTCGTTGCTGGAGCAGAAGGGCGGCGCCCGCAATTCCAAATTGCAGGCGGACGCCGAGAAGGCCGTGCTGTCGGCCGTCGCGGACTCCGTGAGAAAGCTGCGCGTGGTGGAATTGGGGCGCTGCCCCGCCTGCGGTGCGCACATCTACCAGCATTTGGGCGCGAATATCTGCGATGCGTGCGGCTGGCATCAATATGATCTGCCCAAACATGGAGGAGTGCGGGTGCACATCAAGGACACGGCGGAGACGGTGGAGGGCGAGCGGGCGTATGTCCTTAAGAGCGGGGACTGTCTGGTGATTCGTCAGGGAGTCGTCCAGGCCCAAATCCCTCATGATGCCTACACCTGGGTGGAATACCTCTGGCCGGAGGATGAACTGGACCAGCGCCAGAAGGAGGTTGGGCAAGGACTGGCTGTTCCCTGCGGATGGTGCGGGAAACCCACCAACCCGACGCAGGAAGGCTTCCATCTGGTTCACATCGCTTTCGGCTCTAGCCAGGACCGCTACTGCTTCTGCAGCGATGACTGCTACGAGGCGTTCCGCAAAATGTACCCTTCGCGCGTTCACCGCAACTGCTACGAACGCGACTGCGCCACGTGCAACCTCTGCCAGAAGCGCTACGATGACGACGCCACCGAGATGCGTCTTCTGGCCAAGGACTACCTTCGGATGAAGAAAGGTTAGAGGTGAAAGGAGTTTAAAGGTTAAAGATTAAAGGTTAAAGTTCAGGACTCAGGTCTCAGGTCTCAGGTCCTGCCCAGGAAGGTGAGAGGTGAAAACGGGATACCTCAGACCTCAGACTTCAGGACCTCAGACCTCGGACTTCAGGACCTCGGACTTCAGACCTCGGACTTCAGACGTTGGGACTTCAGACGTTGGGACTTCAGACCTCGGACTTCAGACCTCGGACTTCAGACCTCGGACGTTGGGACTTCAGACCTCAGACCTCAGACTTCAGACTTCAGACCTCGGACTTTAACCTTTAACCTTTAACCTCTAACCTTT
>JAFYIW010000368.1 GCA_017538465.1 Victivallales bacterium | reverse complement strand
GCGATAAATCAGGCAACTCTGCGGAGAATCCGCTTACCACAGTTCGAGATTGCGCCAGTTCCACGGCGCGGCATCATCGTGGTTCTGATACTGCGGCTGCCAGTATTTGCGGAGGTTGTTGGTTCCGCCGTAACCTCCGATGATCTGCCTCGGGGCGAGTCCTTCCGCATGCCCATCGATGAAGGCGCAGTTGATGCGTCCGGCATGCACGGCATACATCGGATAGTAGCCGTAGTAGTTTCCGGACGAGGGGAATCCGGGATATGCCCAGGCGCAAGCAACGACAACACCGCTACCACCGGCGATGATGCTGTAGTCGCCGTTGACACTGTTGGCGGAGGCGGTATCGGTGAACACCACGGCGGTGTTGGAGGTATGATACTGATCCAAAACCGAGAGTTTCACCGGTCCCATGTTGCTCCAGGAGGAGTAATGCCCGGGCGCGAGGTTGTTGAGTGACTTCGGCGTCGCGATATATCCGAAGGTGCTGTAGTTGATGCCATAGCTATGCATTTCATCGGTGGTCTGATCCCGGCGCACGACCCCACCCTGCTGTTGGAAATGGGTGCCGATCTGCTGGAAGCGGTTGCTCGGGCAGTCCCCGATCTTCGCTCCCACATTCCAGTCGTTAAACATGTGTCCGAACCAGCTGACAGAACCCGAACCATTGCCGCCAAAGGCCTTGCAGTTCATTTGGGCGGTCATGGAGTAGCTGTCATTCTCATCGGCATACATCAAGAAGGTCAGAATCAGCGTCTTCATATTGTTGACGCAGCTGATGGCGCGGGCCTTCTCGCGGGCCTTGGAGAGTGCCGGCAATAGCATGGAGGCCAGAATGGCAATGATGGCAATCACTACCAACAATTCGATGAGGGTAAAGGATTTTTTCATTTGCGAGACGGGGAATTAAGGTTGAAATGCAGATTTCAAAATGCAATTATAATTATAGTAAAAACAAGGAGCAAACCAAGAGTGCTAGTGATCTGTCATTCGGGAACGTCTTGAAGAAACTCGCAATTTCGGAAGAAGTGCAGGATTTCTTTCAAGACCTTCGTAGGTTTTCGCAGGCCCGGATGGGTGCTTTTCACGACAATATGCCGACACGGAAGCGGCGCCGGCAAATACGTGGACTCCACCGACACTTTCCCGTCGTACTTTCCAGCGATAATGCCCACGGGCGGCAGCCACACGGGCGGGGGGATGTTCATGACGTAGGAATCCTCTTCGGGCGTCATGTCTTTTAGGGAGGGATTCACGGCGCTGACGCCAGGCAACTTCCCCAAATAGGCCAGCCCGGAACCGCGATTGGGCGGTCCAAGCATCACAATCGCCCGAATACGTTGTGCCTCCGCGACTGTCATCTGCGCCAATGCGCCACGCAAAACCAGCCCGCCCATGCTGTGCGTGAGGAAGTAAATCTCCTCATTTTCGGGAAGCTGTGCAAGCAGCTTCTGATAACATGTCAGAAACCTCGAAACGTGGTCGGCGAGCGTCGCCTCGGCGGATGGATAGTCGTAGTTATATGCGTCAAACCCTTCTTCAGCAAGTGCATCTGCCAATTCTTGCATGGACCGTGCACGCACCCCCCAGCCATGGATCAGAATCACCGAACGTCCCGATGGCACCTTCGCCGCCGTCTTGCCAAAGCGATATCCCTCATCAAAGTAGTTGGTGACCACGGAAATCGGCCGATTCTCCAGCAGACTGCTCAGTTGCTCCAGAGTGGTTCCCCGGGCCATCCGGACATCCTCGGAGTTCAGAATCCGCCACCATCCGCTGAGTTTATTGAACTGCAGTTTCCAGCCATTTTCCTCGATGGTTTCCCACCAGATCTTGCCGCCCAGCGTTCCCGCCTCCACATTGAAGGTGCCATGGGCCTCCAGAAGCTCCTCCAATTGTCCCGAACGGGCATTTGCTTGAAATTGTTGAATGAGGTTTGCTTTCATGGCATCGTCGGAACACTTTGACCATTGAACCGCCCCCGCCAAAAGCAGCCAGAACAGCCAGTTCCCGAGTGATTTCGTGATTTGCATTTTTCTCTCCTTGGAGCAAAACTTTGGCATAATATGCCACACTTCTTCTGATTTTTCCCCGAAAGCCCAGTGTATCCACATGGTTCCCGTTACAGCACAATCTCATAAAGTCAGGTTACAGTATGGAAATTGCTGTCTGACCATTGTTCATCCCGTCTTTACGCATGAAAAAGACACTTTTTTCGCTATTCCTGTTGCTGCAGTGCGCATTTTCCGCGCCACTGCTGCTCAACGGCGACTTTTCGAATGGCCTCGATGGCTGGAGGCCAAACCACCGCGAAAGCACTTCATGCGACGAGCAGGTCGCGGTCTCCGCGCCAGCCTCCCTGCGGCTGGATGGCGAGGGGCTGGTCGGCCAGACGCTCGACTTGGAATTGGATGCCGTCTATGAAATCAGCGGCTACATGAAAGGCGAAGGGATTTCGGGCGACGCCAATGCAGGTGCACGTATCATTTTGGAGGGAAATCAGAAGTGGAAGCGCGTGGTGCCCAATGACGAAGGCAACGCCGAAACCGGCACCTTCGACTGGAAATTCTTCCGCACCACCTTCACGCCCAGTGATTTGAACAGTGCGCGGATCATCGTCTATTGCGATCTACACGGCACTGGCACCGCCTGGTTTGACGACCTGCAGGTGGTCAAAAAGACGCCTGCGCCGCCATCTGCCCCCGCTCAAACCGCCGAGAGTTTCCGCATTCCCCACAACGGCGGTCTCGAATGGGTGACCTTCTGGGCACTTGGCGAACGCGGCTTCTTCGCGCCTGGCGAGCCGCTCCGCTTCTC
>JAFYIW010000367.1 GCA_017538465.1 Victivallales bacterium | reverse complement strand
GTCCATCCGCCCCTTCCGCACAATAAGACTTGCCCACCTATGGAAAACCACACCGACGACCCCTCATCCCTGATGATTTATACCGAGAACCTCACCCGCGACTTTGGCGGCGGGCGCGGACTCCACGGCCTGAACCTGGCGATCCCCCAGGGGAAAATCTTCGGCTACATCGGCCCCAACGGCGCGGGCAAGACCACCACCATCAAGATTCTGTGCAGCCTCTATCGGCCCACCGAAGGCCGTGCCTTCATCAACGGCCTGGAGGTCCTGCCGCAGAACGCCGCGAAAATCAAGCAGATCGTGGGATACATGCCGGACAACTTCGGCGTCTATGACCAGATGAGCGTCTGGGAATATCTGGACTTCTTCTGCGCGGCCTACCACATCCCCACGAAGAAGCGCGAAAGCCGCATCCGCAGCGTGCTTCAGCTGACCAATTCCCTGCACATGATTGACTACCAGGTGGCGTCCCTCTCCAAAGGCATGACGCAGCGCATCGGTCTGGCCAAGACTCTCCTCCATGATCCGCAAGTGCTGATTCTGGACGAGCCGGCCTCCGGCCTCGACCCTCTCGCCCGCATCGAGATGCGCCAGACCATCGCGCGTCTCCGCGACATGGGCAAGACCATCATGCTTTCCAGCCACATCCTTCCTGAGCTGGCCGGAATCTGCGACCTCATCGGCATTCTGGAAAAGGGACGCCTCCTCGCCTTCGGCTCCGTGGACGAGGTCACGCGGCAGGTTCAGGAAAACCTCAAAATCAGCGTAGTCTGCGAAAGCGACGAGGCCGCCGGCGACGCCAAGGCCGTGGTGAGCACCCTGCCCGGAGTGCAAATGCCGGAGAACCACGCCAATGAACTCCACTTCGTCTTCGCGGGCGCACGCTCCGACATCCCCGACTTGCTCAGGGCGCTCCTGGAGCAGGGAATCCGCGTGGTCGAATTCAAGGAGGACCAGACCGACCTTGAGCAGGTCTTCCTGTCCGTGACCCATCACTAGGAGCGGAAAGCGGAAAGTGTCCGCGTCCTCCGTTCCCCGTTGCATTAGGCACTATAGATTGCTACTTGCCAGAAAGATGTTTGCCAGCCTCACCCAGAATCCCATCCTGAAGCGCGAGTTTGTCGTCGGCATCCGCAAGCCGCTTACCGCCTTCCTGGCGGGCCTGACCATTCTGACGCTCAGCGCCATCCTCTACATCCTGTGGCCCCGCACCGGCGTCTTCTCGGACTCCAACAGCAACGAGCTGTTCACCATCTTCCTGGGGACCGAGCTGACCTTCATGATTCTGATGACCGCCGGCTTCACGGCCAGCGCCATCACCGCCGAGCGCGAGCGCAACTCCTTCGTGATGCTTCAGACCTCGCTGCTCACGCCGGGCGAGATCCTGCTGGGCAAGCTCTTCGGCACGCTGGGGGTGTCGGTGGTGTTGTTCCTGGTCTCGGTGCCGGTGATGGCCCTGTGCGCCCTTTCCGGCGGAATCAGCCTTTGGACGCTAGGCAAGGCGGTGACCATCGTGGGGCTCTCGACCATCGTCTATGGATTGCTTGGGCTGGCCATGAGCTCGATTTGCCGACGCAGCTACATTTCGCTGCTGGGCACCTACTTGGGCATCGTGATTCTGGCGGGCGCCACCTGGCTTCCCTCCGTGATGCTGCCAATGTCCCCCCTCCACAACTACTTCGTGAAACTGCGCGCGCTTTCCCCCTACGAGGCGCTCTTCGCCCTGCAGTTCGCGGAGAACTATGAAAGCAGCGTGGTGGGGGCCTCGTCGGGCGGAGCCTTCCAGTTCTTCTTCTGGAGCATGCTGATTCTGGGCGTCATTTTCTTCTTCCTCTTCGCGCATTACCTCTTCGCGCCGCCGCGCTTCGGCAAGCACACCACCGTCACCCAGTACACCGACACCAAGACCATGATCAAGCGCAAGCTGGGCTGGCCCTTCTACCTCATCGACCCCCTGCGCCGCAAGAAACCCATCCCGATGCACCGCAACCCCGTCTTCGTCGCCGAGATGCGCAGTAAAATCTTCGGCAACCCGAAGTTCATCATCCGCGCCTTGACCGGCTGCATCTGCCTCTCGCTGGTGATGCTCTTTCTCATCACCCTGAAAATCGGCACCGTGGACATGGACAGCATCCGCGCCGGCGCCATCATCTTCCAGCTCGCGTTGGTCGCCCTCCTCGCCCCGACCGTCTCCAGCGGCAGCATCACGGACGAGACCACCAGCAACACCCTGCTGCTGCTTCGTCTCACGCCATTAAGCCCCGCCAAGGTCATCCTGGGGAAATTCAAGGCCGCCCTGCTCTATGTCCTGATTTTCCTTCTCTCCAGCCTCCCGGTCTTTCTCGCGCTGATCTTCTTCGAGGACATAATGGCACCCAGCTTCCTGAGCTGCCTTCCCCACGGACTCGGCGGCGAGGACTTCGCCGCCGCCTGGGCGAATCTGGTCCAATTCGGGCAGGCCTACTGGCGCATTTTCGCCTGGCTAGGCGTGCTGGTGACCACCTGTCTGATGCTCATCTCCGGCGGCCTCTGCGCCTCCTCCTTCGCCCCGAACACCGGCGTGGCCACCGCCATTTCCTACGGCTATGCGCTGCTGATGACCGCCGGCTCCCTGGTGGTGCTGCTGTTTGGCAACCGCGTGAACGAGACGGTCAAGGCCGTCTGCCTGATGTTCAATCCCTTCGTCGCCGCCCTGGAGATCACCCTGGAGAATTCCGGTTTCCAGAGACTGGACTACAGAATCTGGGGACACGAGCTGTGGTACAACCATCTTCTTCTTTTCAGCGGTCTCACCATCATCCTGCTGGTTCTGGCCGCCATCCGGGTCAACTACCTTTTCAAGGAGCAGAAATAACCCGCCGCCAGAAGCACCCCTGGCCTTATCCCATGACAAACCACCTGACCACCTTCATCCTGTTGATTCCGCTATGGCTCTCGCTGACGCAACGGGCCTTGGCGGCGTCCGGTTCCCCCGCGCCGTGTTTTCCCCTGTGGTTCACGCTCACGCAGCAGGCTCCTCTTACCCTGAGCCAGGTCAGTGTCCACGGAAACCGCGAGCTCTCCGCCAACAGCGCCACGGTCCTTCAGGCAGGCTATGGCCAGCTCACGATGGCGGAACGCGCCAAAGTGGCCTACGAAATCCGGAAAGACACCAGCGGGCGCGCGCAGGCGCTCCTGCTGAAGTGGCTTGAGCAGGAGACCGACCCCTATCTGCAGGGCGCCATTTTAGGCGCCCTGCGGGACACCAGCCTGGACGCCATTCCGGAAAAGGCCATCCGCCCCTTCCTCGCCGCCGACAACGCCCATGTCCAGAACGCCGCCATGCGCCTTTACGGATTGCTTCCCGCAGCGGATTTCGCCTGTTTGGAATCCCTCTGCCGCAAATCCCTCAACCCCGGTTTCAAAGTCGCCCTCTTCGAGATATTGCCCCGGCGACAGGACACGGCATTCAAGGCTTTCCCCGTGGAGTTGCTTCTGGAAAACAAGGACAGCGTTGACCTGACGGTCGCCAGCGCGGCCCTGCGCGCGGCATTAAGCGCGCCCGGCAACCGCAATTCCGAGGTGGACCACTGGCAGGCCCTTGCCGCCGAGGACAAGCACGTCGTCATGCGAATGGCTGCCGCCAGCGACGCCCACGTGAACAACACCGCCATTGCCCTCAAGCTGGCCGGCGACTCCCAGGCGACGGTGCGCATGGCCGTGTTCCAGAACTACCAGGACGGCACGGACGACGCCCTGCGCCGTCTGCTGAGGCTGCCCGCCGACGCGGATCCCGCGGTGCGGACCGCCAAGGTGGAGCTGCTTTGCCGCTTGCCGCAGATCCGGGACCTTCCCGAAATCCATGCTCTCCTGCTGGCCAGCTTTGCGGATGACACCCTGCAGGTGCGGGAGGCCGCGGAGGCCGTGCTCTCCGGCGAGAACATGCCCCGTGAACTGGCGCTTTCCCTCACCGCCGACGCCCTGAACTCCGCCAAAGACGAGGCGCGGCTGATCGCCTACCGTCAAATCGCCGCCCGGCAATTCTCCGAGTTGCTGGAGGATGTCCGCGCCCGCATCCATGCCGAGACACATCCGGAGAACATCTCCGCCGCGCTGACCGCCATCATCACCTTGAAGACGCCGGGGGACGCCGCCGACCTGGCCTATTTCCAGCCCTACACCGTTCACCGTTCTCCATATGTGCGCGCCGTGGCCGCCCATGCCCTCGGAAAGCTTCAGGTTCCAGGCAGCGAATCGACCATCATCAGGATGGCAACGGAAGACCAGAGCGAGATGGTGCAGGCATACGCGTTCGAGGCGATGGGATTCTTTCCGCAGCGTGTTTTCCTGCCTCACCTGGAGAAATGCTTCTCCAACCGCAACGGGGACTCCTTCGCCGCCCAGGCGCGGGCGGCCGCCTGCTGGGCGACCCCCCGCATCCGGATCCACCCGGAAGACGAGGAGGATGTCGGCTACATTGACCGAATCGCATACAGCATGTTCTACCTGACCACCAAGCCCACCATCCCCGAGGGGATGGGCATGCTGGTCTTCGACCGCGACCACGTCATCGCCAACGCCATGGTCGCCACGGCCCGGCTGATCGAACTCTACCCAAAGCGCGACAGCCTGGTTTACAACGGCAAAAAAATGCTGAAAAAGTACCTGGAGACGGACCTCGGCGCTGTCCAGTCCCAAGACGCCGTCCCCGTCACGGAATCCCTCAAGGACGTGGCACGGCAGGCCATGCAGTCCATGGCGGGCGAAGAGTGCACCACCGCCGCCTTGCAGCCGGCCGCCATCCCGGTCACTCTGGACAATCTGCGGCCTAGTGGCGATTGACGTTGCTTCGCTTCGCAACTTGCATTGTTCCTGGGGACTGATTGTTTCGTGGCCTTCGCCTTGCGCGCGGCAGCACGCGCGGTTCAATTCCCCCCCGAATCATCTCCAAGACTCCAACGCAGTTGTTGCCGGATCAATGTCAAACCCCACTAGCGACGAATTCATCCGCCGGACATGTCGCGACCCCAAGCCATAAATCTCGACGGCGCGGCGGGAGCGCCTATGCTTCCGGAACTGGCCGCCGAATATCCCGTCCTCGTTCCCCTGTATGGCCTCAATCCGCACGGGCTGACCTGCTATGCGGAAGATGTCCGTCGCGCCATTTTGGACGCCGAACGGCGACTGCTGGCGCTCTGCGGAACCACTCCCTCCGAGGCCAGCGTCATTTGGTGCGCCAGCGGCACCGAAGCGGCCAACATCGCCCTGCGGGGCTTCCCCTGGAAACGCGCGGACGCGCCGTTGGCCATTGACCTCGGGGCGCATCCCGCCCTGCGGGAAACCGCCCGGGCGCTCGCATCGCACCCCATCCAGGGATTTCTGGTGGAAGACACCGGGGAAATGACGCCGCCGCCACCCGCCTCAAGCGTCCTGGTGGCGCTATCCCAGGTCAACAACGAGACGGGGGTCATCTGGAATGGCGAGCGCACCTCATTGCCGCCGGATTGCGCGGTGCTATTGGACGCCTGCCAGGCCTTCGGAAAACACCCGCTCCGTTGGCCTTCCGCCGACCTGATGCTTCTTTCCAGCCGGAAGGTGGGCGGACCCGCCACCGGAGCGGCATTGGTGTATCGCAAGGGCCTCCGGCTCCGGCCCGTCATCACCGGCGGCGGCCAGCAGGGGGGCGTTCGCGCCGGCACCCTGGATGCCGTCTCCATCCTCCTCTTTGTCCGCGCCGCCGAAATGGCCTGCTCCCGGCAGGAGAAGGCGCTCGCCCGGGCGAGTGCGCTGAACCATGAACTGCGCGCCGCCATCGACCATCTGGGACATGGCCGATGGCCGGTCTTTTCGCCCCCCGACGCCTCTCCGTATATCTGCTATTTCGCGATTCCCGGCTTTGAAGGGGCCATTATCGCCCGGACTCTGGCCGAACAATGCGGCATTCTCATCGGGACGGGCAGCGCCTGTTCCGCCGAAAGCCGCCGCGCCAGCGCCTTGCTGAAGGCCCGGGGCATCCCCGAAGACCTCGCCCGCAGCGCCCTGCGCGTGAGCTTCCACGCCCATACCACCCCCGCGGAGCTCCGGGCGTTTCTCACGGCGCTGCCAGAGGTGCTGAAAGGCTATTAGAGACGACGGAAAATCGTGGCAAAATTCCGCTGCCGGCGACAGCGAGCTTTTCTTCACGCATTACATTAGACAGAACATTTGCCTTTGACGGCCGTCCCCGCCTTCCACCGTCTTTCCCCCGCGTATGAGTTCCTCCCTCTCCAAGGATGTCATTACGGTGCGCAACTCCCACGGACTCCACCTGCGCGTGGCCTCCGAACTGGCCAGGCTTTGCCGCCAATTCCAGGCCAAGATCACGCTGGGCCGCCCCGGCGAGCCACCGGTCAACATCGCCAGTCCGCTGTCGCTCCTCACGCTGGCCGTGACCGCCGGCACGAAATTGGAAGCCGTGGCGGACGGTCCGGACGCCGATGCGGCATTGGCCGCCGTGGTCGAATATTTCACGATGCACTCCGATGCGGAAAAGTGAACTGCTGCCGATCCTGGAGAGGCTGGACCTGCATCCCAGTCGGGCGTTGGGACAGAATTTTCTGGTGGACGAGAATTGCCTGGACGCGCTGGTACGGGCGGCCGCGCCCCGAGCCGGCGAGGCCATTCTGGAGATCGGCCCGGGCACCGGCACGCTGACCGCGGCGCTTCTGGCGGCGGGCTGTCGGGTCACGGCGATCGAATTCGATTCGCGCCTTTATTCGTTTCTGGCCGAACGCCATGCCGATCAGCCGAACCTGCGGCTGCTGCACGCCGACGCCTGCCGGGTGGACTATGCGGAGCTCTTCCCCGTCGGAGCGCCCTTCCGCGTCATCGCCAATCTGCCCTATTCCTGCGCGTCAATGCTGCTGGCCAAACTGGCGGATCTGGAGAATCCGCCGTCCTCCTTCCATGTGCTCCTGCAATGGGAAATGGCCGAGCGGCTCACGGCTCCGGTCGGCACCAAGGCATACGGCGGCCTGACGGCACGGCTGGCCCTGCGCTATGACGCCGCCGTGGTCCGGCAGGTGCCGAGGGGAGTCTTTTTTCCGCCGCCGGAAATCGACTCCGCGTTTCTGCGGATGACTCGCCATTCCGCCTTGCCGTCCATGGCCATGCTGGCCCGGACCGACACGCTGATCCAGGCGGCGTTCGCCCAGCGCCGCAAACAGGCCCGAAGACTCCTGTCCCGCGTGGCCTCCGCCGTGGAGGTCGCCGCCGCCTTCCACGCCCTGCGACTCCCGGACACCGCCAGGGCGGAGGAAATCTCACCGTCCCAATACCTTGAACTGGCGAAGATGCTGTCTTCCTGAAGCCTTTCGCCGACCGCTTCACATTCGACTTTCCATGAACACTATTCTTGATGCATTCAAAAACAGCGACAGCGTCGGGCAGGCCCTCGTCCT
>JAFYIW010000366.1 GCA_017538465.1 Victivallales bacterium | reverse complement strand
TCGCCGTCGCGCATGATGATGTTGAAGCCCGTGTGGGCGCACCAGATCCGCGCCGACTGCTCTTCGGTTATGCCCCTGGTTATGTCCGCGACGCCATTTGTGTAGACCACGAAGACGGCCCCGCCGCCCGTGCCCTTTGCGGAGACCACCTCTCCGTCCGTTATGAGCGGGCTGGAGGGGCTGGCGTACTTGTGGGTGAAGGGCTCTTCCCAGGGCCCCCACGGCTCGGTGTTGACCGCCACGACGAGGTCGCGGCCCTTGCCGCCCTCGTTCACGGGGCGGCGCTGCTCGCGCATGAAGTCGGCCGTGCGCTGGCGCTTCGTGCGGATGATGTACACGCGGTTCGTGATGTCGGGCATCTGCTCGCCCCACTTCGGGTCGCGCCCCGTGCCGGTGAACTTGAGGCCCGGTGTCCGGAGGTCCACGCGGATCATGAAGGCCTTCATGAGGCGCGGTTCCTCGCGCTCCAGCTTCACATAGCGTACGCCGGGGCGGATTTCCTTCGCGCCATTCCAGTTGATGGAGGCGCACCCGGTGGAGGCGGCGAGGGCCAGGGCGCACAGGGAGAAAAACAGAATTCTGTTCCTGCGCCCGGGATTTTTCGTTTTCTTCATGCTTTTGGCTCCTTTCCTGCCATCATCGAGGTTGCCGAGAAGAGTTCCCGCTTATCTCAATGGCGGCACCACTTCCCTACTTAAGGTACTTCCGCCCCTCGACCTCTGACAGAATGCGCATCTGCTGGATGGCTATTTCGTTGAGCTTCTTCAGCCGTTGCGGCTGGGGGACGCCGTCGTTGATCATCACCGCGTTGATGTTCTCCATGTTGGAAATGCAGATGAGCTGGTTGATTGTTGCATAGTCGCGCTGGTTGCCCTTGAGCGTCGGATTGGCGGCCTGCCATTCCTGATGCGTCATGCCGAAGAGCGCGACGTTGAGGACATCCGCCTCGCTTGCGTAAATGGTGTTCATCTGTGCGCGAGAGACCTGCGGAGGAATCAGGTTCTCCTTGATCGCGTCAGTATGGATGCGATAGTTGATCTTAGCCAGCTCGCGTTTCGCCGACCATCCAATCAGCTCCTGCTCCTTTTCCTTGAGGCGCTGGTAATCGGTAATGAGATAGAGCTTAAACTCAACAGAGACCCATGACGCAAACTCAAAGGCGATATCATGGTGTGCAAATGTACCGCCTCCGTAGCGGCCCGACTTGGAGATTATGCCAATGGCGCCAGTCTTTTCAACCCATACTTGCGGCGGCAATACAAAAGAGTTCAAACCAGCCTCGTTTTTAAAGTGGTCGAATTCGACCAGTTTAAAATTCTGGTTGTGCAGCAGTTCCCATAAGCCGAGAAATGCAACTGTCATCTTTGAGCGCATCCAGTTGCGAACGACATCTGCGGGAAATTCCTGGTTTTTGTGCCGCGCAATGTCGGTAAGGCAAATGAAATCCTCTCCATTTACCTTCATCATCCTCACGCTTCGGCCATTGGCAACCAGTTCCGTGCTCTTTTTCATGTTGTGGATTCCTTGCTTAAGACTTCTGTCACCTCGGCATACAGCTTGAAGAGGTGCGCGACAATTTCGGGTTCGGGCGTGTCGGGCGCGAGGCCGTAGGCGGCAAGCACGGCCTTGTCGTTCGCCGCGTGGGCGGCGCGGAGGTCGGGCGGCATCGTCAGCGGGTCGTAAAGGTCGGCCAGGGAAGAGTCCGGATAGCGGGCGCGCGCGTCGAGGATTGCCTGCGCGGTGGCGGCTATCGCCGTCATTGAAGGTCCAAGGTCTGAAGGTCTAAGGTCCTGAAGGTTCCGGGAGCTGGGCTGGTTGACTTTCGACCTTCGACCGCCGCCGCAGGCGCCAACGGCCACGGGAAGTTGTTGTAAACGGCGGGGGTGTAGCGGTAGCGCATTTCCAACCGCCCCGCCACGACGCGCATCCACGCCATGTGGACGGAGGAGGTGAGGACGCCGAACATGTAGGGTGAGGCCTCAGGGATGATGCACAGCATGTCGTTGGCAATCACCTCCGGCGTAAGATAGCCGATGGGAATATACTTGCGTCGTTCACTTGAGACTTTCGGTATCACGAGGTAGTCCGTCGCCGGCTGGCGAATCTGCGTGAAGAGCATGGGCGTCTCGGCATCGCGCCGGACGGACGCCGTGGGGCTTTTGCGGCGCATTTCGGCGACGCGGGCGAGCCGCTCCATGACGGGCGGGATGTGGCGGTAGAGGTTGGGGGCGACGTCCTTGAGCCAGAGGCAGTAGCGGACGACGTTGTTGATGAAGTCGTCGGAGCCAATGTAGCGGAGAATGAAGGAGGCGGCATCCGGCCACTTTGCGAGAATCTCGTCGCGCTCGTCGGGCGAGAGGATGAGGTTGCCGCCGTCTGTCGGCTGGCTGCCCTTCGACATGGACGGGAGGGCCGCGCCATGTCGCGGCCGCCCGCGATTTTCGATGAAGACGTCCGGCGCGTCGATGAGGTAGCCGTCGATGTGGGTCGCCGGAATGGCCTTGCCGCCGTCGAAGATGATTTTTGACTCACGCAAAGTTCGCGAAGTCCGCGAAGTTTCTTCCTCACCACTTTGCGAACTTGGCGGACTTGGCGTGAGACAATGAAAACCGACAATCACGCAATGGACGTGCGCCTTTTCGGACGCCTCGTTGTCCCAGCGGAAGGTGCGGTGGGCGAAGTCAATCTCGACGCCCGCCCGCTCGAAAAGGGGCTTCCACATCGCGGCCACGGATTCTCCCTGGCAGATGGAATTGGTCGAGACGAAGGCGCATTTAGTGGTTAGTGGCCAGTGACCAGTGGTTAGTGTTCCCTGATCCCTAATCCCTGCCCCCTGCTCCCTTATGTAGTCCGCCGCCTTCTTGTACCAGGCGCACACGTAGTCGAGCTTGCCGTAGTTGGTGTCCTTCCAGTCGGCATAGACCGCGTCCATGTCCGCCGCCTGTTCGCGGGTGCGGTACTGGTGTCCCACGATCGGCGGGTTTCCGATGATGAAACTGTATGCTGAATGCTGAATTCTGAATTCTGAATTATCGCTCGC
>JAFYIW010000365.1 GCA_017538465.1 Victivallales bacterium | reverse complement strand
GGAACGGTGAAATACCGCTACGGCCTGGACGGCAAGGGCGAGGGAGACGTCACGGGCGATGTGTCCGTCAGCCCGGTTGTGACGCTGGAACTGACGCTGGCCCCTGGCTGGAACGCCGTGGTGCTGAGTTTGACGCCAGACGAGGCGTCGGTCGCCAAACTGCGCAACTTCCCCGCGATGGCGTTGGATCCTCTAAACCATACATATATACAAACAACCGAGTTCACGGCGGACGGGTTGTACTGGCTCTATGCCACGAAGGCTCAACGGGTGCTGGTCACGGGCGAGGCGGGCGACGGACCGATGCTGCCGACTGCGGGCGGAATGGTCTGGCAACCCTACGGGACCTTCCCCGCAACCAAGCTGGAGGGCTTTGAACTCTGGCAGTGGCTGGAGGGCGCATTCCGTCGGATTAAGCCGCCACAGACCGAGCCCGGTTGCGGATATTTTATAAAGTTAAAACAAGTTGAATAGTAAATCATTATGCCTATTCTTCGAAGTCGTAGGAACTGGACACCTTATGGCTGTCCAGTTCCTAAATTCCGTGCTGCCCCCAAAGGACCTCGCCACGCTCCGCAATATCCTTCTGGAGAAATAAATCTGCTTATCGTTCGGGTGGATAACTCTTCAACTCCTCCAGCACGGCTTCCATGGCCGGGTAGTTCGGATGTTCGTAGCCAAAACGCCCTTCCCGCTCCAAGGTCTCGCGGAAGAACTCCTTTGCCTCATCCTCCGACACCTCGGAGGCCTGAATACGCTCTATTTCCGTCACGCATGCCTGGAAGAGTTCTTGAGTGCGTCTTGCCCCAGATTCAAAGCGCCATCGACATAGAAAACTGGTGCCGAAGAGCATTTCGAAAAACACGCATTGCAGCAGAAAGAACTTGAGCCAACGGGGATGTTTCTCCCGCACTAGCGCAACGATTCCCCACAGCGCCGCCACGCCGACCACTACCACGCAAGCCAGCCAGACCCACGACCAGGGGAAGGAGACCACCGGCAATGGGCGTGCCCATTTCGGCACGGTGTCCAGCAGCCCCGTCCATTTCCGATACTGTGTAAGAAACGCATAGCCCTCGTAGATGTTGGTATTGAGGGAAAATAGAAAATTGACCAGCACCGCATAACAGGCCGTCAACACCAGCGAAACGGCAAAAAGCACCACCCGCCAGACGGCACGCTTTTGGCGAACGGCGAAGACGGCGCAGACGCCTGGCGCCGCCAGCAGCACAACCACCAGCGCCTTCCAGAAAACCCCTCGCAGCAGATGACCTACCATGACGATTTTACCAATTCATTAGGATATCACTAGCTAAAACGCTTCGCCACGCGAGCCAGAATGGGGTGGGTGATGTTCCATTCCGTCAGCACATCCAGGATGGTGTAACGGTTGCGAATCATCCCGGCCGCCAGCGTGGAGTATTCCAGCCACTCCGGGACATTCAGGCCAATCTCCTCAAAACTCGTCGGGCAGCCCAGCAGCGCGAAACGCCGTTTGAGTTCCTCGAAGGGCAGCAATTGCCTCCGCAGTTTTTCGGCCAGTTCATCATGCTTGGCGTAAAGGAGTTCCTGGCGTTCCCGCAACGCCTCGCCGGTGAGCAGCTTCGCCAGCGCGACTTTCCTTGCGCCCTCCTCCATCGTGGTGCCCTTCAGACACTGGTCAATCTGCGCATGACGGCGCTCCGGCGTGAGTTCCGGGGCCTCCGCCGACCACTGGCGCAATTCCTCTGCGCTACAGTGGAAATAGACCTCCTCCATCAGCGCAGTGGTAATCAGCGAGCCGACGGCGACCTTGAAGCCGTGCGAGGGCTGGACTCCGTCCTTGCGGATGTCGCGCATCTCCCAGATGTGGCTGTAGAGGTGCTCCGCGCCGGACGCGGGCCGCGAGTCTTTCATGTATTGCATCGCGAAGCCGGTCTGACAGAGTCCGTTGAAGAGATTCGCATAGCAGGTCTCGTCTCCTGCGAGCAGTTTTTCAGGGTGGTCGAGCCATTCCTGGAGATGCTCCTGGACCATCGGCCAGACGACGGGGTGGATGGGCGTGGCCCCCACGGCGTCCGCAATCAGCCAGTCTCCGCCGGCGGGCACCTTGGCAGCGAGGTCGGCGTAGCCAGCGGCGGTCATCTCGAAGGGCGCGGTGCGTACGACCGCGTTGTCCGCCACGATCACCAACGGCGCCGCGCAGGGAAGCGTCTGCTTGAAGCCGTCCTTGGTGATGGCGGCCCCGGCGGAGGTGTATCCGTCCACCGAACCGGCGGTCGCGCAGGAGAGATAGCCATCGATGCCCAGTTCCTCGGTCGTGCGCTTGACCAAGTCGTTCAGGGTGCCGGAGCCCACCGAAACGGGGCGGTGCCCCTTCAGCGGCTCCCGCAAGAGTTCCACATATTTGTACTCCGCATGGAACAACGCGCTACCCGGGAAAATGACTGGCGTATCCACTTCAATTCCAGAAGCCAGAAGCAATTCTTGGACACGCTGACCCGCGACTTTCCAGGTGTTGGTGTCCGCCACCATCCGCACGGGCCGGTCATCCTCTGGCCAGCACTCCCGCAACAACGCCGGAATCTCCGGCAGGACATCATTGCCAATCACGCACTTGTGCGTCTGCAAACCACTGGGAATCGGAATCGTCGCCATTTTTCGATGTTGAAACTGAAGTTCGATGGCTTAAAACACGTAACCTTTGAATCTGTCAGGAGACGTCGGGCGGCGGGCGTCAGCACTTCAAGACTAAAATTAGCACGGATTTAAAGTTTTGCCTGTTGAAACCTTCTTTTCCCAGTTATATTTCCATAACTTTTCCCATCCGAGTTTCATTCCATCACCATGAGCCTTTCAGAATCTCAGCCATCTACGGACTTCCAGTTCGTCCGTAGAGAATACACCAGTGCCGTGGACGGCATAACCGACTGGTACATGTTCCACCCAGGTGCACGTCCCCTCTGCGTCGTCGTCCTGCACGGCCATGGTTCTAACGGCGACCAGCTCCTGACCAGAGCCGACCTGGAGGATTGGCGCCAATGCCTGAAGGAACTGGACGCCGCCGTCGTCACTCCGAATCTGCGGGACAACGCATGGATGTCGTCCGCCGCGGTGGACGACCTTGCGGCGCTTCTCCAGAACCTGAAGACCGAGCATCCCTGGCGGCATCTGGTCATCGCCAGCGGATCGATGGGCGGCACGGGCGCACTTATCTTCGCCATCTGCCACCCCGAACTGGTGGACGGCGTCGTGGCCCTGGGCGCAGCGACCTCCCTGCGAAGTTACATCGAGTGGTGCGATCAGCCGGACAGATTCCCCGTCATCTCGGAGATCCTCGCCGCCATCCGCCAGGCCTACCCCACGGCGGAGACGCTTGCGGTGCACGATGTGCGCGAGCATTGCGACCGGCTGACCATGCCCGTCTTCTTCTACCATGGTGCCTCCGACGAACTCATCCCCGTCTCCGAGGCCAATTCCCTGGCGGAGCAGATGAAAGGCAAAGACAATTTCCACCTCACGCTCATTCCGGACGGCGGCCACGACTCCCCGCTGCCCTATTTTCGCGAAGGCATGGCAAAGGTCCTGATTGCTCTAGGGAAAGCGATATGAATTCTACAGTGACAAACCGCCAAAAAACAGGTTCGTCCAATAACTGAGGCAATTGCAAAACTCCCCGGGGCATTATTCATGGAACACGCGTAACGCCATGGCCGCCCAGCGAAAATTTCACTTTGCAGCCATGTAGGAATAACTGCATCTGCCGCTTCAGCAAGAAGCCATGATACCCTTCCGAGGATGTCCATGCGTCATTCCGCCACTGCATCGGCGCTTTCCCCTGAATCCCGAGAAGATTTTTCAGAAGATTTTTCATTGGCGATTTGAAAATGCCCCGCGAGCGTTTATCTTAAGCGCACTTTCCGTTTTGCAGCGGAAGGTTTTTCTGCGGGCATAGCTCAGTTGGTAGAGCGCCACCTTGCCAAGGTGGCTGTCGACGGTTCGAGTCCGTTTGCCCGCTCCACTTTCAACGCCGCGGCATCTGTTAGAGCTGCGGCGTTTTTTTCGTCATCTCCGATTCTGGCATGCCTCCACGTGAGTCCACCCACCACCTCCCCCTGCTGACCCCGGAGTTGCTCACCTCGCTCGGTCGTCTGGAGCTGATTGCCCGTCAGGCGGTCGCGGGAATGCTTCAAAGCGGCATTCACCACAGTCGCAGACTGGGCACCGGCCAGGAATTCGCGCAATACCGCCGCTATGCCGCCGGCGATGACCTGCGACATGTGGATTGGCGACTCTATGCCCGCAGCGACCAGCTACACTGCCGCATGCAGAATCCGGACACTGCCGCTCGGCTGGCAATCGTCCTAGACACCTCCGCCTCCATGGGATACCAGGGGCTATCCTCCCCCTGCACAAAATTGCATTGCGCCTGCATTGTGGCCGCATGCCTGGGCTATTTGGCCGAGCGGCAAGGTGACGTCATTGCCTTGTTCACCTACGGGGAAAGGACTAAAAATATAATTAGTAAAAATATAACTCAGAATGAATTATGTAATTATTTAGAAAAGCTGACGGCAAATGGGGGGGCGCACGCCACAGAATGTCTGGGCGAGGCCTGTGACTATATCCGGGAGCGGGGTGTCGTCGTCTGGCTGACGGATTTTCTGGGGGAGGAGTCCACCATCGAGAGTTCTCTGCGGGCCCTCCGGACTGCCGGAAAAGCCTGCCACGCCATCCAGATTCTGGACCACGACGAGGCGGAGTTGTCGCTTCAGGGAGCCCGCCGCTTTGAGGACCCCGAGGACACGCGCCAACTCACCACGGACCCGGCGCTTGTCCGTGCCGACTACCTTGTGCGCATGGACTCCTTTCTGGAGGACATTCGGCAGGCATGTCTTCGGCAGAGCGTTCCCTATGCCCGTCTAACCGCCCGGGATGATTTGGGGCGATTGCTGGCGAAATTCCTGACTTCGTAAGGGAAAGCACTTGCACACCGGTGATTTGATGATACATTGTAGAACGGCGTTCGCCGATTTCGTCAGCACCATCCGGCAGTTGGAGCCGGTGACAGATGCCCTTGAAAGCCATCCCGCTCACATCATCGGTCTGAACGTTTACCCCGTCGCCTTGGCAGTCATCCGCGTGGCACAGCAAAGGGAACCCCAGGAAATCATCGCACTTTGTACGTTTTGAGCCACATTGCGCACATTGAAGAATTACATTAAAATGTCCGCCGACGTTTGGAATTTTCCTTTTCTTATCCGTAATTCCCAATAACCCCGACAACACACTGACAATGAACGGTTCCCCCTCCGCCAATCCAACCGCCCTCGAAATCAGCCGCCCGTTCTTCGCCTCTTCCCTGCTGCACAGGCTCCAGCCAAAGCTCCATCTTCTGGTCTGCTGCTTTGGCGGGCTGCTTCTACTGACGTCCGGCTGCAAAATGCTGGAAAAACACCTTGCGGAGAGCGAGCAGTGCTTTCTAAGCGGCCAGTACCAGGCGGGAATTGATGCCATCCCCGAGCCGGCCGAGGCAACCTCGGAGGCGCTTCTGCCCAATCTCTACCGTTCCTCCAATCACCTGATGTCCGCCCAATACGACCTATGCCTGAATGACCTGATTCTCGCCGAGGGTGGCCTGGATGAACAGGACGAATCCATCAATTGGTTCAATGACTACTATGCGCGCACATACGATGGCCTTATGGTTTACACCTACCGGGCGCTCATGTACCTGATTCTCGGAAAAGCCGAGGACGCCCGGGTGGCCTTCAACCGTCTGGAGGAGTGCCAGGGGGCCGCCTCGCGGCGCAGCGAAAAGTTCATCACCAAGGCCCAGCAGGATGTCGCCTCAGAACGCAGCAACCCCAAAAACTCCAGTGCGTTGAGCTACCTCGACAAGACCAATTCAGATGCCGACAACCAAGAAAAGCTGAACAAATACCAGCACCTCCTGGATCACTGGGAACCATACGCGGACTACCAGAGCCCCATCGGACGCTTTCTCAGCGGCACCTTCCGGCTTTTCTACCTGGCTGATCCCAACGATGCCGACAAGGCCTGCTTCCAACTGAAAAGCGCCTACGGAATGACCAACTCCGAAGTGGCGATGGCGCTCTACGAGCTGGCGGACATGCGCGCCGATGGGCAGATTGGCGAGGAAGACATCGCGAATTACGTGGTGGTGGTGTTCGAGAACGGGATGGGATGCGTCAAGGAGGAGGTACGCTACGAACTGGAAGTTCCCTACATCGAACCCATCTACGTCGGCATTGCCCTGCCCACCCTGGTCGAACAGGAAGCCGCCTATCCATACCTGGCTTTGACCGATGGCATCCAACGCATCGGCGTCACCTCCCCGTTATGCGACATGGACCGCCTGATTGTCACCGAATTCCAAAAGGAGCTGCCTTCGATCATCGCCAAGGAAGTCTCCAGCGCAGTCATCAAAGTCGCCCTGCAGATTGTCGCCATCGAGGTCACCCGGAGAAAGTTCGGTGATCTGGCCGCCATGGTCGTGAGCATGGTCGGCTCCTATCTTTCCGACTTCACCACCAATGCCGATGTCCGGGGCTGGAATCTTCTGCCCAAAGAATACCAGGTGGCTTTAGTCCAGCGACCTGCTTCAGGACTGCTGGGGATTGCCACCCCGAATTCCTCCCTGCCTTTCACGGAAGTGGAGCTCCCCCCTGGCCCCGCCATTGTTTACCTGAAAATCCCCGTCACGGGACTGCCCGCGCTTGTCACGGTCATGGGACCTAATATGGAATCCGATAATGCCCAGTAACGCTTTCCCTTTTTTCAAAACCGTCAACCAGAAACCAAAGGAAATCCAATGAAAAACCTCGCCACCCTAGTATCTTTGTCGGCTCTGTTTCTTCTGGCCAGCTGCACCACACCCCGCCCAGTCGAATTGACCGCGGAAGACTTTGCCTGGGCAGCCGAACAGACCATCAGCCAAATGTTCCAGACCGGTTGCCTGGACAAACCGACCGGCGGACGCTATGTCGTGGTCATCAGCCGCATCACCAATGACACCAACCAATATATCGACACCGACTTGCTCACCAAGAAAGTCCGCATCGCCATGCTCAATAGCGGCAAGGCTGTCATCACCACCGCCGTCGGTCTGACAGGCCCGGAGGACAAAATGTCCGGGGCGGTCCGTGGATTGAGCGAAGACGCGAATTTCAATGCGGCAACAGTCGCCGGCCAGGGCGAGATGATTGCTCCGGAGCTGTCCTTGTCCGGAAAAATCATCGAGCGCCGTCCCAATGCCGGCACCGACTACGCCACTGTGGAATACTACTTCCAGCTTACCCTTACCGATGTGCACACTGGTCTGGCCATCTGGGAAGGCGAGCAGCAAATCACCAAATGAGTTCAACCAATCGCACCTATGGAATTGGGATTTCCAAACCATGATGCAAGGCCACACAGGAGTGGATAATCATGAAAAAACGCTTCCTAAGTTTTTTTGCCGCATTCATTGCCTGCGGCGCACTTGCCTTACAGGCGCAGAGTGAGGTCGAAGTCTCCCCCGAAGAGGTTGCGCAGTCATTGCGCAGTCTTCTTGGCCCGTTGGCTGGCACGGCGGTCACGCCTGAAGAAGCCCCAAAGGATGACGATGTCCTCTATACAGTTGGGAATGACGACGACGAGCCGACTGAGATCGCCGACGACGATGACGACGATGACGACGAGCCGACTGAGATCGCTGACGCCGACGATGACGACGACGAGCCGACTGAGATCGCTGACGACGACGATGACGACGACGAGCCGACTGAGATCGCTGACGCCGACGATGACGACGACGAGCCGACTGAGATC
>JAFYIW010000364.1 GCA_017538465.1 Victivallales bacterium | reverse complement strand
GGTGCCGCCACCGTAGTTGTAGTCGCCGACGCGCGGATGGATTTTACCGCCGTTGATCATCACCTTTGTCCATCTGTTGACGAGCATGGCCTGGTTTGATTGGTAGTCCGTCTTGAAGAACCACTCGAAGGTGAAGTCGCCAGCATAGAGTCCTGCAAGACCATCCTGTGGAAACTCAACAATGTGGCCGATTTTACTGCTAGAGCCTGTGATGGTTTCCCAAGAGAATGTGACGGACTTGACGTCCACGAGGGCGTTGGTGTCGAGACAGCCGCCGCGGACGGCGGAGCCATGCGCATCATCGGCGAGCACTGGGACGCCATAAGAAAGGTTCGTGGTCGTGGTCGTATACCAGCCAATGGGATTCCATGCAGCCGTGCATGCGCCGTTGAGAGGGGGATTCCAAACGCCGTTGGCACGGGAGCGATGGGCGAACCACGGTGTGTCGCCAAGAGGGAGATAGACGAGCGTGTCGGCGTCAACCGGGCCGGGAGGCACCGGGCGAAGAAACTCCCGGACGGAGAGGGCCTCGTCGGAGATACGCACCTCTGCCATTTCGCCGAGGAAGGAGCGACCTTGGTTGAAGGTGTTGGCACCAATCATCAACGGGAAGGCGTTGTCTTCGGAATAGTGGATGCCTTCGTAATTTACAATCGCGGAGGAATTCCCGATGAGGGTGTAGTCAAGATAGATTTTCACTGAGAGTTTCTTGGCGTCCATGTCCGCCGTTGCGACAAGGGCAGCATGATGCCACACGTCAAGAGCGACTGAGATGCAGCTGCTCTGTGTTTCGCCGGATGGCACGCCGACCGTTCCGTCTGTCTTGTCATAGCCCAAACGGAAATAGGGAGCGAGTTTCCCACTCTTGTAATAGAGGCTGAACATCACGCCCTCCTGTGTGCTGGCGCTTGATGAGTCCTTGCCCCAGTGGATGATCGGGAACATGACGTTGCCCCCGCCAGTTGCACGGTCGATGGCGGCCTGAGAAACCTTGAAGAACGCCTCGTAGGTGAACGATTTGGCCGTCTTAAAGGCAGTCGTGAGGTTCGCCCCCGGGACGATGATGAGACCGGTGTGGTCCTTGTCGCCCGTCCAGGACATGGCCTTGCCTTTAGGGTATAACGCATCCGTCTTCGGGTCGATGACGCGGACGTCATTGGTGAACGCCTCGACGCGCGTGGGGAACTTCGTCGAGTCGTCGTTGAAATAGGCTCCCCACCATCCGGCAACCCCCTTCAGCGTCCCGTCCATGACGCCGGGATTGGCGACATTTTCAACAGTGGCGCCCTCACCGCCGAAGCGGTACCAAAGCAGGGTGTCTGCAAGAATCACGCAAGGCGCGACAAGCGCCACGGCAAGTATGATGGTTTTTTTCATGCCGATATTATCCCAAATCAAAATTACGCGCGCAATTTCTATTTTGCGACAGTTTTATAATGTTTTGCGACATCATGACGCAAAAAAGAGTACATGCGAAAAGGGTTGCTTCGTGTGGGAAAGGGTGCTAGAATGATGCCATGATTGGAAAGGACAAGGGGAGAAGGCTCGTCGTGGCCGTGGTTTCCGCCTCAACGGGGGTCGGAAGAGCCATGCTTCGCGGCATTGCCGTCGCCGCCGGGAAGTTTGACTGGACGTTGGAAATCATCGACCCCGCCTTGACGGGCAATGATTTCCGGTCATTCGCGAAGATGCTCGGCGAGGCCGACGGCATCATCGTCCGCCTCAAGGAGAACTGCCAACTGTTGCGTCCCTTTCTGCGCGATGACACGCCGATGGTGGGGCTTGACATCAGGACCTTTCCAGACTCCGGACTCTGGGCCACCCTCGTTCCCGACAACGGCAAAATCGGCGCCATGGCCGCGGAGGAACTGCTGACCAAGGGGCTGAAATGCTATGCGCTCGTATCGGCGTTTCCAAAAAGATATTGGGGCGAGGCGCGCGACAGGGGTTTTCTTGAACGCATCCGCGCCGCAGGCAGCGACGTGCGCGTCTACGAACCGCACGAGGCGTGGAGGGCCGTGGTGGAGCAGGAGGCGCTCGGTCGCTGGCTCGCGGCGCTGCCGCGCCCGTTCGGGCTCTTCGCGCGCAACGACGTGTTTGCCAGGTTCGCCCTTGACGCGTGCAAGAGCAGTGGAATCGGCGTCCCCGACGACGCCATGATCATCGGGGCGGACAATGACGAAGGCCTTTGCCTCTACTGTTCGCCGACCCTTACGAGTGTCCAGATTGACCATGAGGGAGCGGGCCGTCGCGCGGCAGAGGCGCTTCAGGGCTATTTCGGCAAAGTCAGACCGGCCCGCATGGCGGCCATGCGCTTCGGCCCATGCGGCGTGGCGCGGCGCGCCAGCACGAATGCGGCCGGGACTGAATACGACCTGCGCCTCGCGGCCGGCCTCGACTTCATCGCAAGTCATTCGGACAATGCTTTCATCGGCGCGGGCGATGTCGCGGCGGCGATGGGGCTTGGCCGCCGCCAGGCCGAACGCCTTTTCCATGCCGCGGGAACCTCGATTCGCCGCAAACTTGAGGAGACGCGCCTTGCGCATGTCAAGTCGCTCCTCGCCACGACGAACCTCCCTCTCAGACGCATCGCGTCCGAATGCGGCTTTTACTCGGGCATCTACCTTTCCGGCCTCTTCCGCAAACGACTCGGCGTTTCCCCCGGCGCCTGGCGCCGGAGCCATGGCGGCACTGACGACGGAAATTAACGGTTCGGCATTGCGCCAAACGGGGCGGGGATCGTCAGACGAGAATCCTGATCACGCATCGTAGAAAATCCCGCCGGTGGTGTCGAGACGCTTCGTCGTCTCATACTCGTATCTGGCGCATGTCTTGAGGATTTCCACATACTTTGCCGCCTCCCATTTCGCCATGGGAAGGTCGTGCAGGAGATAGTTGCCGCAATTCTGCG
>JAFYIW010000363.1 GCA_017538465.1 Victivallales bacterium | reverse complement strand
GCGGCTTCGAGCCCCTGCTTCTGGTCCCGATTGGCTTCGGCGCCATCATGAGCAACATCCCCCTGGCCGGCATCGCCGGGCCGGATGGACTCCTCGGCATCCTCTTCGAAGGCATTAACCTCGGCATCTACCCCCTCTTCATCTTCCTGGGTGTTGGCGCGATGACCGACTTCGGCCCGCTCATCGCGAACCCCAAGACCGCGCTGCTGGGCGGCGCCGCCCAGCTGGGCATCTTCGGCGCACTCTTTCTGGCAGTCGCCCTGGCGGAATTTGTGCCTGGCATCAACTTCTCCCTGAAGGACGCGGCCTCCATCGGCATCATTGGCGGCGCGGATGGCCCGACCGCCATCTTCCTGGCCAGTCGCCTCTCCCCGAACCTGCTGGGCTCCATCGCCGTGGCCGCCTATTCCTACATGGCGCTGGTCCCCATCATCTTCCCGCCCATCATCAAGCGCCTCACCTCCAAGAAGGAGCGCATGATCCGCATGAGCCAGCTGCGCAAAGTCACCAAACTGGAGAAGGTCATTTTCCCGATTGTCATCGTGCTGCTGTGCTGTCTGCTGCTCCCCGACGCCGCCCCGCTTATCTCCATGCTGATGCTCGGCAACCTTCTGAAGGAATGCATGTGCACCGACCGCCTCAGCGACACCGCCCAAAACGCCTTGTGCAACATCGTCACCCTCGTGCTCGGCCTCACCGTCGGCTCCAAACTCTCCGCCGACAAGTTCCTGAACCTGGAGACGCTGGGCATCCTCCTGCTCGGACTCTTCGCCTTCTCCATCGGAACCACTGGCGGCCTGTTGCTTGGCAAACTGATGAACAAGCTCTCCGGCGGCAAGATCAACCCGATGATTGGCGCGGCCGGCGTCTCCGCAGTGCCGATGGCCGCCCGCGTGGTCAACAAGATCGGTCTGGAAGACGATCCGCAGAATTTCCTGCTCATGCATGCCATGGGCCCGAATGTCTCCGGCGTGATTGGCTCCGCCGTCGCCGCCGGCGTGCTGCTCCAGGCTCTTGGACACTAGCTTTGGCGGATGAGCCATCCGCCTTTCTGCTCAAACTCTTAAAATCACCATGAAAACTGTTCTGATTCCCACCAAGCTGGACAAGGTGGCGGCCAATCTGCTCACGCAGAAAGGCTACACCGTCATCCAGGATGCCGAAACCGACCTGCTTGCGCTTTGCAAGGCACATCCCGAAACCGAGGCCCTGATTGTCCGAAGTGAAAAAGTCACTCCTGAAATCATGGATGTTCTGCCGAATCTGCGGGCCGTGGTGCGCGCCGGAGCCGGCTACAACACCATCGACATCAAATACGTCCGCCGCAACAACATCGACGTGATGAACACCCCCGGCGCCAACTCCAATGGCGTCGCCGAGGAAGTCATCGGAATGATGCTTGCGGCCTCCCGTTTCATGATTCCCGCCGACATTGACACCCGCGCTGGCGGCTGGAGCAAGAAGAAGTTCATGGGGCATGAAATCACGGGCAAGACTCTGGGCATCGTCGGTCTGGGCAACATCGGCCAGCTCGTGGCGCGTCGCCTCAGTGGGTTTGACATGAAGATTCTGGCCTACGACCCCATCGTCTCCAAGGCACGCGCCGAGGAGTTGGGCGTGGAGCTGGTGGATCTGCACACGCTCTTCACGAACGCCGACTACATCACGCTGCACATCCCCGAAAACAACGAGACCCGCGGCATGCTCAACAAGTCGCTGCTGGACTTGGTGAAGCCTGGTGCGGTCATCATCAACTGCGCCCGCGCGGGCATCGTCAACGAAGACGACCTGCGGGCCGCCAAGACCGAGAAGAAGCTGGTTTACTGCAACGACGTGTATTCGGCGGATGTCCCCGGCCCCAAGAGCATTGCCGATGTGGCCGACATCATGCTGCCGCATCTGGGCGCCAACACCTCCGAGGCCAACTTCAACGCCGCCAAGCGCGCCGGCGAGGAGCTCATCGAGTACTTCGAGCAGGGAATCACCAAATTCGTGGTCAACAAAGACCTGCCTGACGGCTTGGACCCTATCTACCAGCGCCTGGCCAATCGTCTTAGCGCGACGGCCAAGGCGCTGCTGGGCGGCAAAGAGATATCAGCAATCCGCTGCAGCTACTACGGCGCGCTGAAGCCCTTTGCCAAGTGGTTCACCGCGCCCATCTGCGCCGCCATCTCCGACAGCTTCGACCCGCACCAGTCCCCCGAGGAGGCCGTCAATCGCCTTAAGGAGACAGGCGTGCTCTTCGAGGTGCGTGACCCAGACGAGAAGAAGCCCTATGGCAATTCCATGACCATTGACATGGAGGCAAACGGCGTCAAGGTCTCCCTGCGCGGAACTGTCACCGAAAACACGCTGACGCTCTCCCGCGTGAATGATTTTAACCACATTTATCTGCTGATGTCTGGCAATTTGCTTTTCGTGGAGTATGTTGACCGTCCCGGCGTTCTTGCAAAAATCACCGCCGCGGTCGCCGATGCCCAGATCAACATCGAGGACATCCATGCGCCACGCGATGCAGAGGGCAAGCGCTCCCTGGCAGTGCTCTACACGGACCGGGCGCTGAGCGCCGCCCAAGTCGCCGCCATCGGCAAGTCTGTGGACGCCCGGCTAATCGCCGGAGTTCACCTCCCCGCCTGATTCGCCGTGTCTTTGCTTCTTTGTTTTTTGACAGCCGACATCTGACCATCTTCGGCGGAAAGCGTTCATTGGGCGCATTCTGCGGTTCCCTGACCAGCTGATGGCCGTCTCCCCAACCACAAGTCGCTTCTTTTTCCGCGACATAATAACCCAACACAACCAGGAGAATTCATTCATGAGCAACAACACCATGACCAAACGCAAGATCGCCAACGCGGTCGCCTCCAAGATCGGCATCACCCAGAGCGCGGCATTCGACGCCGTCAAGGCCACCCTCGAGACTCTTTCCGAAATCCTGGCCGCCGGCGGCCATGTCGAACTCCGCGGCTTCGGCGTCTTCGAAATCATCACCCAGAAACCCCGCGTTGGCCGCAATCCCAACCAGCCCGACATCCCCGTTGACATTCCCGCCCGCAAGGTCGTGAAGTTCCGCGCCGGCAACGAGCTGGCCGAAAAGGTCCGCAGCCTGCCTGTGAAGTAACCTCCCTTCCGAGATGGATTCACAAAACTCCGCGCGGT
>JAFYIW010000362.1 GCA_017538465.1 Victivallales bacterium | reverse complement strand
GCCGAATTGGCCCCGGATGCGGACGAAATTCTGGTCCACAATGTGGACATCGTACACGACAACGACTTGCGAAAACTCATCGGGCGTCACCACGAGACAGGCGCAGATGTGACGGTGTTGCTGATTCCCAACCACCGTTCCTATGGCGTGCTGCTGGACACTGACGACCGCATTCTCAGTTTCCGCGACAGTCATGGCGACTTGACTTTCTCGGGGCTGTATCTTTTCAAACGGGAGATTCTGGATTTCCTGCCTGCCGACCAGGAGGCGCCATCCATTCTGGATGCCTTCCTGCGAGCCGCCCGGGCCGGACGGCGCATCTGCGGGATGGTCGCCAATCCGAGGCTTTTCTGGAGCGACGTGGGCACCGCGCAGGAGTATATCCGAGCCCATGGCGCGATTGCGGACTGCGCTCTGGTGAGCCAGCCCCATCTGCGGGAGGCACAAGTCGTTCAGTCCCAACGACGCTTCGAGTTGGAATCCCAAGGCGTGAAATGCACTGGCGCCATCGGGCTTGGCTCGGAGGTCTCCGTGGTGCCTGGCGCCCAATTGCACAATGTCGTGCTGTGGGACCATACGCGCATCGAGACGCCGTTGCTCTATGCGGACGGCATTCTCACTGGCGGAACCATTCAGGCGCCACCTGCGAAGATCGCTGACGACCGTCAGCCCGATCCCCGCATCCTGGCGAGTTTTGATTTGGACGCCAAGGATTTGTCAATGGAGGCCCTGCCCAAGCAGGGCTCGGGAAGGCACTACTACCGCATTCCCGACCCCGCGAAAAAACGCACGCTGGTCTGGTCGTCCTACAATCCACGCCGTCGCGAGAATGCGAGCTTTGCGGCCATCAGCGACTTCCTGGCGCGGTTGGGCATCCGTGTGCCGCGCGTGCTGTTGCATCTGGCCGATGTCAACGAGATGGTCACGGAGGACTTGGGCCAGAACGACCTTTTGCTGGAGAAGAGCGTCGCCCGGCGGGATTATCTTCTGCAGGTGGTCGAGCAGATTGCGCGCCTCCATGTCTTGGGAGCGGTCGCCGTGCGCCTGGAGGAACTGCCGCTGCAGCCAGGTTTCACGAAAGGCCTCTACGACTGGGAGCGCGACTACTTCCGCGAGAATCTGCTGGGACGCGTGCTCCATTGCCCCGAATTGTGGTCGGACGTCGCCTACGAATACTGCCAGTTGCGCAAACTGCTTCTGCAGGAGCCGCTGGTGCCGATCCACCGCGACCTCCAAAGCGCCAATGTCAAGGTGCTGGACGGCAAGGTCTTCCTGATTGACTTCCAGGGCATGCGCCTGGGAGCGGCCGCCTACGACATGGCCTCGCTGCTCTATGACCCCTATCAGCACTACACGGCGGATTTCCGCCTGGAGGCTTGGTGGGAGTATTGCCATCAGGTTAGAATGCTTGGCGGAACTCCACCGGCGGATGCGGTCTTCCACGCCGCCGCCATCCAACGACTGATGCAGGCATTGGGGGCCTACGGAAAACTCTGGCTCAAGGACGGCCTGGAGTGGTATCGCCAGTTCATTCTGCCAGCCCTACGGCATCTGCTGGAGGCCGCCCAGGCTTCGCCGCTTTTCCCGAATTTCCGCACGCTGGCCGAACAGGCTATCGCCAAATGCGCAGAAGCGGGAATCCAGGAATAAAGGTTAGAGGTTAGAGGAGTTTAAAGTTTAAGGTTTAAAGGTAAAAGTTCTGGTCCCTGGCTTCTGGCCCCGCCAGGAAAGATGAGAGGTTTTAAAGGGCCTGAGGCCTAAATGTCCTAGAAGTCTTCATCATTGTCATGCCTTTTTGTCCGAATTGACATAAATATTCCCGAGAAGTCCTATATTATGTAGATTCCTGTAAGCCTGAATTGAATACATTCTTAACTGCCCATGCGTCGTTCCTCTTTTATTTGCCTGAAATTGCTCGTTGCTTTGTTGCTGGTCTGGATGGCTGCACGCCCTGCCGCCGCTCTTACCGCAATCGAGACGATTGTCCAGGGGATACGTAATTGCCAGGACAGCGTCAATCTTCAGAAATTCAATATTGCTCGTACTGACATGAAGGATGTCTGGCGAGAGACCCTGGATGAGAACCCCGACCTTTTCTATGTGGTCAAGAGCTGCAGATATAGTTATAATAGCGCGGGAATCATCGTTTCCGTTCAGTTGGACTACCTTTTTGAAAAGAACATCATTCCAACTTTGGTTTCGCTTTTCAATGCCAGAGTGGACGCCATCTATGAGCAGCTCATTGAGGACGACCCGGATGATTTCGGCTATCTCCTTAAGACATACGACTTCCTGGCCTCCCATACAGCCTACACCTATGCCGAAGATCTGGTTATACCAGAGGGGCTGCCCAATGCTCCGGGAGACATCGTCTATACTAGCGTAGGGGCGCTGGTGTATCGGCAGGCAGTCTGCGAAGGCTATTCCCGTACCCTGAAACTGCTGATGAACAAACGCGGCATCCCGTGCTGGATTCTGGTCAGTGATTCCATGAAGCATGCCTGGAACGCGGTGCAGATTAACGGCAAATGGTATCATGCGGACGTGACGTGGGGGGATCCAACCTGCTATGGCCATTATGACTTGACGCAAAATCCTCCGCAGGAGGTTTTCCATTATACCAGTTATAAGGACGGCAATGGCAACGAGGTCAAGGTACGGACGGGTGAGGATTTTCCGGGAAAGGTCATTCATTCCTTCTTCCTGATGACGGACGAGGAGTTTGAGAACCATCCCATTAAAACGCACGAGAATTGGGGGCCTGCATTATCCACGCTGGGCGAGCCCGGGGGGACCTTCCCCGGCGCTTTCTGGGCGAAGGAGAATGGCAACAGTCTTTACAATCTCGCGGTGAAGGGCAATTCCGCCTATTATGTGGAATATGATGCCGTGAAGAAGAAGCGTTTTCTGCGGAAAAGCACCTGGAGCGAGGAGGGGACTGTCACGATTGACCTCCGAGAGATGTCCGAAGGGGTATGGGTGACACGTACCACCAATTTAGGATTTGTCTATGTTTCGTCTGGCATCCTCTGCTTCGATCAATTGTTGATTTTTCATGATGCCACCACGGTCTATGGCTATGACATGGTGGATGGCGATTTGTTCGCCATCGCCCACCCTGGAAACCGAGAAGAGAAGTACTATATTTACTCGATTTGGAAGGACTGGGAAGGGAAAATATGGACACATTTGAGCTGGAATGGAAACTATGTCGGACGGGTGCTGGAATTGGATGAACTGAAGAACATCTATGAGAAATACCAGCAGATGAAGCGGGATGGCTATCAGATGGCTAGCCAGACGACCGCGGAGCCATTGGTGGCGCTGAATTTGAATGGCACGCAGTTGCCCGTCTATTTTGGCTCGTGGTTGCAAAACTACCATGCAGTGGTGACTTGTCCGGTAGATAATCGCCTGGCGATTACGGTTGCGCCCTGCGAAGGCGCGGCGGCCAATGCGGGCATCACTCTGGAAGTGTATGCGCAGGAGGATGCGGCGATGCAGAATCCTCTGGCATCCGCCAATGGCTCGCTTGCCGATGGCGTGGGGCTGGAATACCTCGTTGAGGCGAATGATGCCAGCATGGCATCTGGGGAGTCCCGTTCGTTTGTAGTGAGGCTTTCCTGTGAGGGACAGACCTCGATCGTGGCAACGCAGCTTTCCGCGCAGGCGAGGGAAAGGGATTTTTATGCGGTTGAGGGTGTGAATTGTGTCGCGGATGTTGATCGGGCAGTTGAGGGGAAACTGGTCACGGTCACGGCGACGCTTCCCGAGGGGGCGTTGGTCTCCGACTACGACTTCGCCTGGAATTTCGCGCCGGCCGTCGATTACACGGAAGGCGAGGGTACTGCCTCCTTCGCGATGCCCGCCGAAGCGGTCAGCGTGACGTGCGTCGCCGCATTGAAGACCTATGAAGTCGCCACGGGAAACTGCGTCGCGGACAAGTCTCCCGCCGCCCGCGGCGAGGCGGTCACGCTCACGGCGACGCTGCCCGAGGGGGCGTTGGTCTCCGACTATAATTACGAATGGAACTTCGTGCCCGCCGTCGAGTTCACGGAGGGCGAGGGCACCGCCTCCTTTGCGATGCCCGCCGAGGCGGTCGCGGTGACCTGCGTCGCCACGCTGAAGACCTATGCGGTCGCCACGGGAAACTGCGTCGCCGACAAGTCTCCCGCCGCCCGCGGCGAGGCGGTCACGCTCACGGCGACCTTGCCCGAGGGGGCGTTGGTCTCCGACTATGACTTCATCTGGAACTTCGCGCCGGCTGTCGATTACACGGAAGGCGAGGGCACAGCCTC
>JAFYIW010000042.1 GCA_017538465.1 Victivallales bacterium | reverse complement strand
CTGACCTATCTCCATGAAGCCGGCTGGCTGAACGCCACGCGCCTTTCTTCCACCGAGGCCGCCCAGTGCGGGCTACTCCTCAAGATGGCCCAAGGAGGTGACTTCCCGGGGCTGCCAGAGGAGACCTGGGACGCCCTCTGGGAGTGGACGCGCGGCGAACTCGCACGTGCCGAATGCCTCGAGGTGTAACCCGATGACTTTCTATATGTTCATCTTCTCGACTGGACTCGTCTGCTTCACCGGACTGGTGTGGTGGCATCTGCAAAGCGGCCTGTTGGACTGCATGCAGAGCGGACACCCTCACGCCTGGCGGCTGGCGCTTCTGCTGGTGGTCATCGTGCTGAACTGGGGACCGCTGTTGCTGGGGCGTCACCTCTTCGCCTCCACCAGTCCTTTTGGCCGCACCTTGATGGTGGTGAGCTTCTCGTGGATGGTGCTGATATTGTGGTTCGGGACCGCCGCCCTCGCCCTGGACCTCTGGAATCTGGTGGCATCAATCCCGAAATTCACAGGACATCCCGCCACGCCACTGGCCAAGATGGTTCTGCGACCACGCAACGTGATGTTCCTCTCGCTGGCCTTTACCCTGGCGGCCGCCGTCATCGGAAACCTTCAGGCACGGCACCCGATTGCAGCGCACTACGATTTGAAATTGACTGGCTTGCCGCCGGAAGCCGACGGCTACAAGATCCTCCTGATTAGCGATCTCCACCTCACCCAAGGGAAGTACTCCACCATCCTGGACGCCGTGGAACAGGCCATCGCCACCGAAAAGCCCGACCTCATCCTGCATGCGGGAGACTTCCTGGACGGACCGAACCACGGCGCCATCAACGACCAGCTCCGGCGCATCAGGGCATGGGAGGCCCCCGACGGAAAATTCGCCGTCTTCGGCAACCACGACGGCTATGCCGAGTGGCACCACAGCCGCGACGCGCACGAGGAGGCCGGGGTGGTCCTGCTCGGACAGCGCGTCAGACGCCCTTTGGCGGAGATTCATCCCTGGCTGCGCATCGTGGGCTCGGACGACCCGGCCTGTTGGCAGACGAGGCAATTGGTGAAGGTGCCCGCCGTCAGGGAGGAAAACGACGAGCCCGCCGTCGCCACCATCGAGGACGCCTGGCGGAAATGCGGCGAAATCCCCGCGGTCCCCGACGACGGCGTGACCATCCTCCTTCGGCACCAGCCCGCAGCGGCCACCGCGGTCCCCATGAACTATGACATGATGCTCTGCGGGCACACTCACGGCGGACAGCTCTTTCCCTTCAATTTCGTCACCGACACCTTCCATGACTTCCGCACCCACCGTTGGTATGCGGTCAGTTCTCGCTTGCGCGTGTATATTTGCCGTGGTACGGGATTCTGGGGACCGCCATTCCGTTTCCTGGTTCCTCCCGAAATCACCATCCTCACCCTGCATTGCCAATAATGTGTCCTGTGCTCGGGGCCCGAACCCCGAGATGACTCTCCCTGCCCTATGCTGCGCTTCTACAATTCACTGACCCACCGCGTGGATGACTTCCAGCCCATTCAGCCTGGAAAGGTCGGCATGTACACCTGCGGACCCACCGTCTATAACTACGCCCACATCGGAAACTTCCGCTGCTATGCCTTCGAGGATGTCCTCAAGCGGACGCTCCTGGCCTCCGGCCTTAAGGTCAGGCACGTCATGAATCTCACCGACGTGGACGACAAGACCATCCGCGGTTCACAGGCCGAAAAGCTGCCCCTCCGGCAGTTCACCCAAAAATACAAGGACGCCTTCTTCGCGGACATCCAGACGCTCCGGATGATCCCCGCCGACGTCTATCCCGCCGCCACCGAGACCATCACCGAGATGATCCAGCTCATCCAGACCCTCTTCGACAAGGGCATCGCGTATCAGGCCGAGGACAAGTCGGTCTATTTCTCCATCGCCAAATGGCCCAAATACGGCCAGCTCGTCAACATCGACCGCGATTCCATGCGCGTCGGCGTCCGCATCAAGATGGACGAATATGCCAAGGACTCCATGGCCGACTTCGCGCTCTGGAAGGCCTGGGACGAGGCGGACGGCGACGTCGGCTGGGATTCCCCCTGGGGACGCGGACGCCCCGGCTGGCACATCGAATGCTCCGCGATGTCCTCAAAATACCTCGGCAAGACCTTCGACCTGCACTGCGGCGGAATCGACAACATGTTCCCGCACCATGAGGATGAAATCGCCCAGTCCGAAGCCGCCAACGGCTGCAAGTTCGTCAACACCTGGATGCACTGCGCGCATCTGGTGGTGGACGGACAGAAGATGTCCAAGAGCCTGGGGAATTTCTACACCTTGAAGGACATCCTGGACAAGGGCTATAGCGGACGCGAAATCCGCTATGTGCTGATTGGCACCTATTACCGCCAATCCCTGAACTTCTCCTTTCAGGCCCTCGATGAGGCCCGCGGAAACCTCCAGCGCATCGACGCCTTCGTCGCACGCATCAAGGACCTGGCCGCCGCCCGGGACGCCGCGGCCGCCACGCCGGAAATCATCGCCCTGGCCAGTGGAGCGGCGGAAAAATTCCTCGCCGCGCTCCAGGAGGACCTGAATGTCTCCGCCGGCCTCGGCATCCTCTTCGACTTCATTCGGGACGGCAACCGCGCGATGGACGCCGGGCAGGTCAACGCCGCCGGCGCACAGTCGATGCTCGCCGCCCTGGCCTCCATGGACCGGATTCTCGCCGTGATGGAGCCGGATGCCACCGAGACGGCGGTTCCCGCCGAGGTCGTCAGTCTGACGGAACAGCGCGCCGCCGCCCGCAAGGCCAGAGACTGGGCGCGGGCAGACCAACTCCGCGACCAGATCGCCGCGCTGGGCTGGGAGGTCAAGGACACGCCGAAAGGCCCACAGTTCGTGAAAAGATGACGCCGCGCTTCCTCACCAGCGAGGCGGAGGAACGGCTCAGTGCGCTGGCCCGGAAAATTCTGGACGCCGATGGCTCGTGCCATGACTGGGACCACACCCTGCGCGTGAAAAGGACCGCGCTGAAACTCGGCGCACAGGAGAACGCCGACCTGGAGGTCGTCGCCGCCGCCGCCATCCTCCACGACATCGCGCGTCCCCAGGAGATGGCCGACCAGGGAAAAACCGACCACGCCGCGCTCGGTGCAATCCAGGCCAGCGAAATCCTGACCCGTGAGGGCATCGGCGACGAGGACTTCCGGCAACAGGTGGCGCATTGCATCCGTGCCCACCGCTTTCGCAGTCGCACCGGCGAGGCGCCCGCCACGAAGGAGGCGAAGGTCCTCTACGACGCGGACAAATTGGACTCCCTCGGCGCCATCGGCCTGGCCCGTGCCTTCCATTTCGCCGGCAAGACCGGCGCCCGTGTCCACAACACTCCCGAAGAGGCGCTCTCCGGACATTCCTACGGCCGCGAGGACTCCGCGCTACGCGAATTCCTCGTCAAGCTCCGTTTCCTTCCCCAAAGGCTGCTGACCGCCGCCGGACGGGAACTCGGCGCCGAGCGCCTGGCCTTCATGCATGAATTCTTCGCCCGACTCGACCGCGAATGCGAGAGTTGACGTGATTCCCCCCGACATTGTTTGCCGCCTATGACCAAGATTGGATTCTTCAGTGACGTCCATGCCAACTACGAGGCATTGATCGCAGTGCTCGCCAAATGCGATGAACTGAAATGCGATGAACTCATCTGCCTGGGGGACGTCGTCGGTTACGGAGCCAGCCCCACCGAATGCATCAAGCTCCTGCGCGAACGCGACATCCCGTGCGTCCTCGGCAATCATGACGAGTATGTCTCCACCATCATGAATCCGGAAATCGACGCACTGCGCCCGGAAATCCGCCATTCCATCGACTGGACCCAGGCGCAGCTCTCCCTGGATGACCTGAAATGGCTCGGCAGCCAGCCCATGCAGCTTCAGGTCATCGAGGACCTCATCTGTCTGCATGCGTCCTTCGCGCGGCACCGCTGGTCCTACTGCCTGGACGAAGTCTCCTTCAAAAGCAATTTCGCGCTTCAGCCCTGCCAGCTCGCCTTCTGCGGGCACAGCCATTCCCCGCTGATCGGCATCGATTTGCCGGACCAGCAATACCCTTTCGTGGATTTCATTCGCACCTACACCATTCCCAACGACAAGAAGGTCATGGTCAATGTCGGCTCCGTCGGCCAGCCCCGCGACGGCGACCCGCGCGCGTCGTACGT
>JAFYIW010000361.1 GCA_017538465.1 Victivallales bacterium | reverse complement strand
GTCCCGCAATCACCCCAATGCCCTCCGTGGATGATGGGGACAACACCGCCGCCGTGGATGCGGAAATCGCCGCGCTCCGTGATGAAATCGCTGGGTTAAAAGGAAAAATCGCCGACGAGGATCGCCATCGTAAAGAAATTGAAGAGGCAAACTACCAGAAATTCCAGACATTTCTGAAAAAAGTGCGAGAACAGCAACAAGCCGCACAGATGGACTCCCCACCGATTTCCCTCGCCTTTGACGACCTCGTGGAAAAACGCGAGGAGTTCCCTGACATCTACGAGAGAATTGCAGAGCAAATTCTTCTAGACGCACAGGAGCGCATCGAGGCACGGCAGGTCATTCGGGATCGCCTTCCCGAGGCCGAACTGGATGAACAGCAACGTATTAAGGTTCTAGCGTATCTGGATGAACTGGATGAATTCGACCGCAACCTCTCCATCCAGAACTTCCATCCGGAGGAACTGCCGAACAACCTGGAAATCTTCGTGCTGTTGCGGGAAAAGGCATTTGCCAACCAGCCCAAAATCACCTTGGAAAACCTCACCGGCGCCATCCTTAATCCTATGTTTTTTGCTTTCAAGAAAATGGAGGATGCGCGATGAATCATCTGAAAACGACTTTCCTGTTATTGGCTTGCCTGGCAGTCGCATTGTCATTTCTGTTTTTGACGCGGCAAGCTCCGGCGCTTTCGGAAAAAACGCAAATCCCTGCCAGCCAACCAGGCGTCTTGCCTGCATCGCAAGAAAGCCGTATGGAGAACACCCCGTCATCGAACCTTGACGATACTCGGTCACTCTCACACCTGCGTAAACGCCGAACTACGGTTTTTCACGAATGGCGCAGCAAGGCAATCTGCAATATATTGCTGGAAAACAACTTAAATGTTAATTATCACAGTTCTTTCGTACAACCGGCCTATGACAGTTATTGCCACTATATGCAGGAAACGGATTTCAACGCCCTCTCGGACAGTGAACTTGCGATGCTGCAGCATTGCTTTGAACTGCGGAAGCAATTCCATGACTGGCAAGACAATGACGACATCCCGCTGGAAGCCTGGCGCGAACTCGCCCAGGAATACACATCGCTTCAAATGGAAGCCGTCAGACTCATCCGAAAGCAATACATCCATGACAACCAGATGACTTTAGGAGAAGCAGTGATGCTCTTCTATCCAGATTCCATCGCCAATGCCGAAACCGCCACATCTGGCTTCCGTGATCCAGAAACTGGGCAACTTTTCCAAATCCGAGGCTTTTCTTCCTTTAAATTCAACCGTTTCCCCAAACCGCCAGTCGAAAACCTCGAAGACCTGCTGCCCACGGAATAACGCATGACACGGGACACGGGATTGCTTTTTAACTTCTAACCCGCCTGGCGGGATCAGAGTCCAGGGACCTGACTGGCGGGACCTGAGACCTGAACTTTTACCTTTTACCTTTTACCTTTAAACTCCTTTTACCTCTCACCTCTCACCTCTAACCTCTAACCTTTTTAACTTTAGACTTTAACCTTTAACCTTTAACCTTTACCGATGCCTCCCCAATTTGTCTTCCAGATGCTCGGCATGTCCAAATTCTACGGGGACAAGCCAATCCTTCAGAACTTCAACCTCTCGTTCTTCCTGGGCGCCAAGATTGGCATCGTAGGCGAGAACGGCGCCGGCAAATCCACGCTCCTGCGCATCATGGCTGGCGAGGACAAAGAGATTCTGGGGACGGCGACCATCACCAAGGGCATGCGTGTGCTGCTCGTTCCGCAGGAACCCCGCCTCAATCCCGAGAAGGACGTCCGCGGGAATCTGGAAGAGGCGATGGCGCCCATCCAGAAACTCATCGACCGCTACGACGAAGTAATGGGACTGATGGGCGACCCGGGACTCTCCGAAAAGGAGACCAACAAACTCAACGACGAATTCGACTTCCTCCAGAATGAAATCGACCGGCTGGACGGCTGGAATATCGACCACTACCTCGACGTCGCCAGCGAGGCCCTTGTCCTCCCGCCCGATGACGCGGACGTGACCAAGCTCTCCGGTGGCGAGAAGCGCCGCGTCGCCCTCTGCAAGGCCCTCCTCGAAAAGCCGGACCTGCTGTTGCTGGACGAGCCGACCAACCATCTGGACGCCGAGACCATCGCCTGGCTCGAAAAGGCCCTGCGCGAGTACCCTGGCACCGTCATTATCGTGACCCACGACCGTTACTTCCTCGACCACATCACCAAATGGATTCTGGAGATCGAGAACACGCGGGGCATCCCCTTCGAGGGAAACTACTCCTCGTGGCTCAAGCAGAAGGCCGAACTGCTCCGACAGGCCGAAAAGCGCGAGTCCACCCGCCAGAAGATCCTCGCCCGCGAACTGGAGTGGATTTCCGCCACGCCCGCCGCCCGACAGAAGCAGAACCAGGCCCGCGTCACCCGCTACAACGAACTGGCCGCGCAGACCTTCGAACTGGAACGGGACGAACTGACCATCCAGATTCCGCCAGGTCCGCGCCTGGGCGACAAGGTCCTCACCGTCAGCCACCTCTGCAAAGGCTTCGCGGGTCGTGGCAACCTCATCCAGGACGCGAACTTCACCGTCCCGCCTGGCGCCGTCGTCGGCATCATCGGCCCCAACGGCACTGGCAAGACCACCCTCTTCCGAATGCTCATGGGACTGGACACGCCAGACTCCGGCACCATCGAACTCGGCGAGACGGTCCAACTCTCCTACATCGACCAGAACCGCGACGAACTGGTGGACTCCCGCACCGTCTATGAGGAAATCACCGACAACCAGGAGAACCTCAATGTCGGCGGCAAACTCCTCAACGGCCGTTCCTACGTCTCAAAATTCAACTTCCGGGGCGCCGCCCAGCAGAAACTCGTCGGGCAACTCTCCGGCGGCGAACGCAACCGCGTCCATCTGGCGAAACTCCTGCGTCGCGGAGGCAACTTCATCCTGCTGGACGAGCCGACCAACGACCTGGACGTCAACACCATGCGCGTCCTCGAAAACGCCATCATGGACTTCACGGGCTGCGCGATGGTCATCTCCCACGACCGCTACTTCCTCGACCGCATCTGCACCCACCTGCTGCTCTTCGAGGGCGACGGCAAACTCGTCTGGTTCCCCGGCAACTTCGCCGACTACGAAGCAAAATACCTCGCCAACGACGCCTCCTACGAACACCGCCGCGAGAAATACAAGGTCTTCTAGAATGCCCGTTCACGACACATCAAAGCGACTTCGACTGCCAATGACCATTGTGGCGTTGGTGCTTCTATTTGGGGCGACGCTCTTTGGCCAATCTGACGTACGCCAGCCGCCCGCTACGCAGGAGTCGCCTGCCGAAATTGTCGAGGAGAGCAAGGGATTGCGCCCCCTATCTGCGGACGAGGAGGCCGCTTTGCGTTGGCTGGACCACATCGCAGGACCGTTGCCGGAAGCGGAGGAAAAGGAATGGTGGAATATCGGCGGCCGTCAATTCGGATTGTTTGCGACTCGCTACAACATCGCCTTTGCCGGATACGCCGCGGCGGCCCTGGGGATGCGTGGCAATCCGGAGCAGAAGGCCGCTGTCGGACGCATTCTGGATC
>JAFYIW010000360.1 GCA_017538465.1 Victivallales bacterium | reverse complement strand
TCCCGACGTCGCCGATACCGTCAAATCCCTGATTGACGCGGCCATCCCGGAGATCAAAACGATGGTGTCTGCGCAGGGAGAGGATGTGGCTTGCATCAACACTTTGGCGTGCACGGCGAAGGGCGACCTGGTTAGCTTGAGCTGCAAGATAGGGCAGGAGGACATTAGTTCCATCATGCAGATTGTCAGCGCAGCCACCAGCGACTCCGACGACGACTTCGATTACGCCAACGATGATGACGACGATGACGACTTCGATCTGGACGACGACGACGATGACGACGACTTCGACTTCTAATTGAGAACTGCCATTGCTCCCGTCATCCTGAGTGAGTACGTCAGGGCGGCGGGAGCATCTTTTTTTCATGATGCCCCACGACCCCAATTTTGCCTGGACTGTCGGCGAACTGAATCGCTATGCGCAAAGCGTGGTCAGGGCGCAGTTGGGGGATACGATTTGGCTGTGCGGCGAACTGGGCCGCATTCAGCCGAATGTCAGCGGGCATGTGTATGGCGTGCTCAAAGACGAGCTTGGGAATTCCATCAGCATTGTTTTTTTCGGCGGGGCGCGCAGGATGTCCTCGCTGCACTTGGAAGCCGGTTCCTGTGTGTTGCTGAAGGGGAACCTGGATCTTTACGTCACGACAGGCTCGTATCAGTTCTCCGTGCGCGAAGTGGTTCCCGCGAATGCGCAGGGTAGCCTGATGCAATGTTATCTGGAGACGCGGAAGCGCCTGTCGGCGGAGGGATTGTTCGCCGTGGAGCGGAAGCGCCCGTTGCCCATGCATCCTGCCTGTGTCGCGGTCATCACCAGCCCTACAGGCGCGGCGTTGCAGGATTTTCTGAAGACCGCATACGGGCGAGTGCCGAATCTGCACGTGCGGGTGGTGCCGTCGCCCATGCAGGGAGTGGGCGCCGGCGCCAAGGTGGCGGCCATGGTGCAGTGCCTCAATGCGTGGCATGCCTGTGAGGTGATTGTCATCACACGCGGTGGCGGCTCGATGGAGGATCTCTGGGAGTTCAATGACGAGACGCTGGCGCGCGCGGTGGCCGCCTCGACGATTCCGGTGGTCAGCGCCGTCGGACATCAGATTGACGTCACCATGCTGGATTATGTGGCTGATGTCTCGGTGATTACCCCGACGCAGGCCGCCAATGCGGTTACCGAGGGGGTGCTGCAGCTCGCGAATGCCGTCGCCCAGTATGCCCAGAGCCTCCCGCGGATGATGCACCATCGTCTGGACGCGGCACGTCTGCGGTTCACGCGAGCCGCCGGCTGCGCATTTCTTCAGCGTCCACAGGATCTCTACCATCCGCAGGCGCAACGGCTGGACAATGCGCAGCTGCGGCTCGTCAACGCCTTGCCCGGGCGCGCCCGCGAACTGCGTCTGCGATTGGATGAGTTGCAGCGGAGGCTTCCGAAGGCCGTCGAACGATGGCTTACGGAACGGAAGTCGCGTCTGCGGAATCTGGCGTTGCCGCTGGGGACATTGGATCCCAGGGGGGTCCTCAAACGAGGTTATAGCATCTTGCTGGATGACCGGCGAAAGGCCGTCCGCAAGGCGACGGAGACCAGCCCTGGCCAGCAGGTCACGGCTCTGCTGGCAGAGGGGGAAATAAGGTTAGAGGTTAAAGGTTAGAGGTTAAAGGTTAGAGGTTAAAGGTTAGAGGTTAAAGGTTAGAGTTTTTAAAGTCGCGGCGGTCGCGGCGGTCCCGGCGGTCGCGGCGGTCCCGGCGGTCCCGGCGGTCCCGAAAATACAGGAGTTGAATCATCATGGCAGAAAAAATGAAATTCGAAGATGCGCTGAAACAGCTGGAGGAGATTGTCTCGAAGTTGGAGGGCGGAGAGTTGTCTTTGGAGGAGAGCATGGCGGCCTTCGAGCAGGGGACAAAACTATGCAAATTCTGCAATGCCAAACTGACGGAGGCGGAGAAGAAAATCGAGCAGCTCTCCAAGGTGACGGAGAATGAGGCCCAGTGGACTGAAGTGAGTCCTGCGGAAAGGTAGTGTCTTGGCGAGGGATTAGACAGTTCTGGCGCCGCCATTGGCGCAAGTTCGCGTGGGGTGCGGGCACACTACTGGCAGGGTGCCTGCTTGTGGGGGTGCAGGTTTACCGATGGATGCTTCTCCAGCGGGTGACTCCTGAGGATGTCGCCAGTTTCCGTGCCAGCGTCTTCTTTTATGATGGACATGACAATCTCTATTCCATCGAGCGCGGCGATGAATACCGGTGGTGCTTTCCGGTTCCCCTGGATGAGATTCCCGAGACGCTGATCGAGGATGTCATTGCGGTCGAGGACCGTAATTTCCGTACACACCATGGCGTGGACTATGGCGCGATGCTGCGCGCAATGTGGCAGATGGTGAAAAACCGCCGGGTGATATCTGGCGGCTCTACCATCTCCATGCAGGTGGTGAACCAGTATTGCGGGCGCGGCAGGGGCATTCGCTATAAACTCCAGCAGATCGGCCGGGCCTGGAATTGGGAGAAGGAGCACACCAAGGAGGAGATCCTGGAGGAGTATTTCAATCTGCTGCCATACGGCGGACTCATTTATGGCATCGAGGCCGCCGCACGCTTCTACTTTGGACGCCCCGCCCGCGAACTCAACCGCGCCGAGCAGCTTCTGCTGGTGGGACTGCCGCAGAGTCCCAACCGATATCGTCCCGACCGCCATCCGGAGCGCGCGGTATGGCGTCGCGATGTGGTGCTGGTGATTTTGCAGCGCGCGGGACGCATCACGGCCGAGGAGGCCGAGGAGATCAAGCGCCAGCCGCTGCGGTATCGGGATTTCTCGGTGCCGCCGTGGCCGCATGTGGAGGATCGGCAGTTTCTTGAGCATGTCCAGCAACAGACGCCGGGGCGCCTGGAGTATCATCTGACGCTGTATCCGGAAATCCAGCAAATGGCTCAGGTCCAGCTGGAAAAGGGGCGTATGATGGTCCCGGGCGTCAAGGATGGCGCGGCGGTGGTCATCGAGACGGCGACCGGCAAGGTGCGCGCCATGGTCGGCACGTTGCCAGGCGGCGACCCCAGCACCCAGGCGGTCAATGCCGCGCTGGCATGGCGCTCGCCGGGCTCGACGCTGAAGCCGTTTATCTACGGAGAGGCGATTCAGGGAGGGCTCATCACGGCGGATACGGTACTGGATGACACGCCACTGGAATTGACGGATTATCGTCCTGCCAATTTCGACGGCACATACCGCGGAAAGGTGACGGCCGACGTGGCTTTGGCCGATTCGTTGAATATCCCTGCAATACGATTGCTGAGACGGCTCGGACTGGCGCGCGTGCTCGAGCGCCTGGCGCCGCTGGGGCTGTTTGTCAAGGGCCGGGTGGATAGTCCCAAAGCCCGGGAGCAGACCGCCGCCTACACGGGACTGAGCCTGGCGATCGGGGGACTGGAGAGCCAGCTGCTGCCCTTGACAAGCGCATACTCGTCGTTGGGAAGGTACCGTCCCGCGCGGTTTCTGGAGGATGCGCCGGAGCCGCCGCCGCAGCCGTATTGGAATCCCGCGACGACGGCGTTGCTGCTGCGCATGATGCGCACTCGTCCGCTGCCGGGAGCGGGTGGATTGGAAATCGCCTGGAAGACCGGCACCTCCAATGGCAATCGCGACGCATGGTGCTTTGCCGTGACTCCGGAATGGACGGTCGGCGTGTGGTATGGAAACAAATCCGGCACGCCAAACGAGAATCTCGTGGGTGGCCTGATGGCCGCGCCGGTGGCGGGCGCGTTGCTGTATGCGCTTCATCAGGGAAAGCCGGTGATTTGGAAGGACGGAGACGGCCTGGTCGCGCGGCCCCTTTGCCAGGTCAGCGGACTGGCGGCAACGCCATTCTGCAAGGAGACGCACTTGGGCATGGTGGTGGAGGACATTCCCCTGCAACGCTGCGCCATCTGTCATAAGGAGGCCACCGAAAGCACTCCTCCGCTCCAGGCCAAGATTCTGATGCCGGCTCCCGGCGCCTATCGGTCGCGACGTGATGGCGCGATTGCCTTTTCCCTGTCCATTGAGCCCGGCGAAGCGCATGTCTATCTGGATGGAGAGTATCTCGGTTTCCTGAAGTCCGGTGCTCCCATGCGCCTGGAACGTGGGCCCCATCGACTTCTGGTGTGGCCGGGCGAGGGCTGGGAGTCCGCGCAGTCCACCATCGTGGTGCAGTGAAAAACTGGTGTCTTGAAATTTTAAATGCACCACCTGCTCGTACTACACGCAAGGGAATACAGGACGCGATCACTTTGGCGCGGTGCTTGCCGAGAATGTCCATGTCGGCGTGAACACCTCCATCTACCCCGGCGTGAAGATCTCGGCGGAGGTGGTCACCATGCCGGGCGAGGTCATCAAGAAGGACCTGTGAGGCGCTGACGTCTCCGGCGGGAATCTGTTTTTCCTCACTGCTGTCCGGTAAAATTTCCCGCGAAACCCGCGAAATATGCGGAAAAGTCCGCGGCCAGCCCCGGCGTCCCGCCATGCGGGTCTGCCAGGCCAGCCGGGGACAGGCCGTCGCAGTTTTGCCACTCGACATCATGGACTGCGGCTTGGCCTGCCGGGAGGTTCCTTTCGTGCATTTCGCGTGTTTCGCGGGAAAAAGCGCGCTTTACGCCTGGCATTTTTACCGGACAGCAATGGTTTCTCCTGTCTATGCAAGAGATATGACATGGCGCAAGAGAAAAAATTTTCCGTCATTCGCTTGACAGGATTTAAAACAACCGCTACATTATGCCCAAATTGCTTATCGACACTGACATGTTCCGCGTAT
>JAFYIW010000359.1 GCA_017538465.1 Victivallales bacterium | reverse complement strand
GGACGCCATAGGCGAACCCATCGGAAAGTACTTCCGCCAGGTGGACTGGACGGAGCTGCTGAGGCTCCCCGCCGAGGAGTGGGGGCGCTTTTCACGCCAGGAAATCGAAATCTTCTATCCGGAACGCCGCTACCTCTCGTTCTACCTTCTGCCCGCTCCGGAGCCACCAAGCCTGGGCAATGACGACCAGCTGCTGGCCACCCTGATCTTCCACGACATCACGGAGCGCTGGCAGAACAACGTGAAGGCGGCGGAGACGCAGCGCGTGACCGCCATCACCCAGCTGGCCGCCGGAGTCGCCCATGAACTGGGCAATCCCCTCAACGCGCTTGGCATCCGTCTGCAGATTCTCAAACGCAAGCTGGAGCATGGCGGGGATCCTGAGAAACTCGAGGAGGCCACCCGTCAATTCGTGGAGATCGCCGATCAGGAACTTTCGCGTCTGGACGCCATCGTGAAGAATTTCCTTTCCGCGGTGCGTCCCGCGCAGCTGGAGCTCACGCCGGTGAATCTTCCGGAATTGCTGGTGTCGGCGGCGGGTTTCCTGGAGCCGGAACTCAAGGCCAAGGACATCTCCATCGCGCTGGATTTCCCGGAACTGGTTCCCACCATCATGGGGGATGCAGGCCAGCTCACGCAGGCCTTCTTCAATCTCATCAAGAACGCCATGCAGGCCATGCCCAATGGAGGGACGCTGACCGTCTCCTGCCGGGTGGACGATGTCTATGTGCATCTGCGTTTCGCGGACAACGGGAAGGGGCTGACGCGAGAGGAACTCTCACGGCTGCTGGAGGCCTATTACACGACCAAGCCGGGGGGACATGGCCTGGGGCTGCTCATCGTGGACCGCATTGTGCGCAGCCACGGCGGGGATTTGGCGATTGACGGCAAGCCGGGCGAGGGAGCGGCATTCACCATCAGCCTTCCGAGGCACGCCCGGGTGGTACGGCAGCTGCCCTCTGCGGGGGCGGTGCCCGACCATCCCGAGGAGACTCCATAATCTGACGACAATTCCAATGGCAGCAAAGCTTCCCACCATTCTGGTCATTGACGACGAACGCAATACCCGCGAGGGACTGCGCGACGCCTTTGAGGACAAATACGATATCCTGCTGGCGGATTCCGCTGCGGCGGGACTGGATGTCCTGAAGAAGAGGCATGTCGATGTCGTGCTGACGGATCTGCGCATGCCGGGCATGGACGGCATGGCGTTCACGCAGGAAGTCTCCAGTTGGAACGACGCTCCGCTGATCATCATGCTGACCGCCTACGGCTCGGTGCAGACGGCGATGGCGGCCATGCGGGCCGGCGCCTACGACTATCTGACGAAGCCCGTGAAGTTGGATGACCTGGAGATGATGATTGACCGCGGACTGGAGGTCCTGCGGGAACGCCGCTCGGGTGGCGCGGTGGCGGACGCGTCGTCGGAGAACGCCGGCATCATCGGCTCTTCCCCCGCAATGGCGGCGGTGCTGGATGAGGCACGGCAAGTCGCCGATGCGCGTTCGACGGTGCTCATCACCGGCGAAAGCGGCACGGGCAAGGAGTTGTTCGCGCATGCCATCCATGCCTGGAGTCCCCGTGCCAACAAGCCTTTTGTAGCCGTCCATTGCGCCGCGCTCAATGAGAATCTGCTGGAAAGCGAACTCTTCGGGCATGAGAAGGGCGCGTACACTGGCGCCAACGAGCGTTTCATCGGCCGATTCGAACGGGCTGACCACGGCACGCTGTTCTTGGATGAGATCGGGGAAATCTCGTTGCCTACGCAGGTCAAGCTGCTGCGGGTGCTGGAGACCCGCAATCTGGAGCGGGTGGGAGGCTCCACGACGATTCCCGTGGATGTGCGGCTGATCGCCGCCACCAACCGCGACCTCCCGGCGATGGTGCGCGAAGGGACTTTCCGGGAAGACCTCTACTATCGTCTCAATGTGGTGAATTTGCGACTGCCCGCCCTGCGCGAACATCGGGAGGACATCCCCGCGCTGATCGAGCATTTCCTGAAAATCGCCGCGCAGGACAATGGCAAAAAGATGACCGGCATCACTGCGGATGCGCTGGCGGTGCTTCGTTCCTACGACTGGCCCGGCAATATCCGCGAACTGCGCAATTGCGTGGAGCGCATGGTCGTGCTGGCGCGTGGCACGCTCCTGACGGTCTCGGATATTCCTCGTGAAATCGTAGATGCGTTTGCTGGAACCGCAGAGGAGGCCCCGAATGGTCATGCGACAGCCGCCGCTCAGCCAGCTGTTCCCTCCACGCCTGTGCTGGACATCCATGAAAACGAACGTGCTGCGATTCGTCAGGCGTTGGAGCAGGCGAATGGGAATCGCACTCGTGCGGCGGAGATCCTCGGAATCAGCCGTCGCACCTTGCAACGCAAACTCAAGCAGGAGCCCGGTCTTGAGGGCGGGGCTGGCGAGACCATTTGAATTCCCATGGCAAAGCCCCCGAACATCTTCCGCATCCTGCAACTGTCGGATATCCATGCCGGCATTCTGGATTTCCATGCCGGATATCTGCTGGACAAGCGGTTTTTCGGACGCTTGAACCAGGCCGTCATGAGGCATCGTCGTCTGACGCTGGACCGCATAGCCCTTTTCGCAAAACTCCAGCGGGAACGAGAGGCCGACTTCACCATCTGCACCGGAGACCTCACCAGCATCGGCTCCGCGCGGGAATTCGCCCATTGCGAGGAGCTGCTCGCGGAGGTCCTGGACTACGCAGGGGAGAATTTCGCCTTTGTGCCCGGAAACCACGACGCGTATGTGCGCCAAAGCCGCCCGGAGCTCGCCGAGGCGTTTCAGCGTCTGAATCGGGGACGCTTCGGGTTGGACGAACTGCCGGTGGCCTTCCCGACCGGGCCGGTGGAGTTTGTCCTGCTCAACGCCGCCCGGCCATGTGCGATTTGGCTTTCCACTGGCGAATTGAGCAGCGCCGCATGGGAGAAACTGGATTATATTTTAGCGCAGCCTGCTTCCACTGCCAAAGCCCGCGTCCTGGTCTGCCATTTCCCCGTGTGCGATCATCAGGGTTTGCCGCTTTCCTGGCGCACGAAATTGGTCGGCTATAAACGGCTGATTGCCTGGGCGGAGCAGGGGCGTTTTAACGCCATGCTCACTGGGCATGTCCATTGCCCTTTTGTCCAGCATCTGGGAAACTCCTCGGCACTGGCCATCGGCGCCGGCTCGTTGACCATTTACCAGAGCTGCGCCCAAATCGACATCAACACCCAGACCGGTGAAATCACCGCCGAAATCCTCGCCCTTTAGCCATAAGCAGAAAAACGGAGCAATCATGAAGAACTACCTTGCCATTGATCTCGGAGCCTCCTCCGGACGCGCCATTCTCGGACAGTTCGACGGACAGACTTTCAAACTCACCGAACTGCATCGGTTTCCCAATGGCCCCGTCAAGGTCGGCAATGGCATCTTCTGGGATATCCACACGCTCTTCCAGGAAATCAAGACCGGTCTCAAGAAGGCCCTGGACACGGGCTGCCAACTGGACGGCATCGGCATTGACACCTGGGGGGTGGACTTGTGCTATCTGGGAGCGGACGGCCGGCTTGTCGGACTGCCGTGGCACTACCGCGACAGCCGAACGGACGATGTCATGCCTTGGACTTTCGAGCGCATTTCCAAGGAGGAGATCTATCGTGAGACGGGTATCCAGTTCATGAATCTGAACACGGTCTTCCAGCTGTCCGCCTCCGTGCGCGACAACGAGGAGAATCTGAAGAAGGCCGACAAACTGCTTTTCATCCCGAATGCGCTGACCTATCTGATGTGTGGCAACGTCTCGGCGGAATACTCCATCGCCACGACCTCGCAACTGTATAATCCCACCACCCGCGACTGGTCCTGGAAAATCATCGACGCCATTGGGCTGCCGCGTTCCCTCTTCCCGCAGATTGTCCCTTCCTGCAGCATGGCCGGAGTGCTCTCGCTTGAACTCCAGCATGAGTTCTGCTGCCCCGCCATCCCCGTCATCCTGGTGGGCAGCCACGACACCGCCAGCGCGGTCGCGGCGGTGCCCGCCACGCCCGAGGAGGATTCCTGGGCGTATCTCTCCAGCGGCACCTGGAGCCTGATGGGCGTTGAATTGGATGGCCCGATTATCAATGAGGCGGGCCTGGCCGCCAACTACACCAACGAAGGCGGCGTCGGCGGCAAGATCCGCTACCTGAAGAACATCATGGGGCTCTGGCTGATCCAGGAATGCCGCAACCAGTGGATCCGCGAAGGCAGCAAGTTCTCCTTCGCCGAATTGGCAGATATGGCCCGGAAGGCCGAACCTTTCTTCGCCGTCATCAATCCGAATGACCACCTCTTCGAGGCACCTGGCGACATGCCGAGCCGAATCAAGGAATTCTGCCAAAAGAGTGGGCAGCGGGTGCCTGAGGAACCCGCGCAAATCGCCCGCGTCGCGCTGGAGTCCCTGGCATTGAAGTACCGCCAGACCTGGAATGAACTCCAGCGGCTCATGGGCAGGCAGCTGCACAGTCTGCACATCGTGGGCGGCGGCTGCCAGAACATCCTGCTCAACGAGTTCACCGCCAATGCCATCCAGGCGCCCGTCATCACCGGTCCAGTCGAGGGCACGGCGATGGGCAACATCCTGGGACAGGCGCTGGCCACTGGCGCGGTTGCCTCGTTGGCGGAGGGACGCGCCATCGTCAAGCGCAGCGAGCCCAGCCAGCGCTATGAGCCGAAGGATGCGGCGGTCTGGGAGGCGGCGTTCGCGCGCTACCAGGAAATCTGCTCCAAGACTTCTTCTGAAAACAACATCAATTGACCAGCTTGCCGATGAAGATCCTGCTGAGCATCGTCGTTTTGGCATGGTTCAGCCTGGGAGCGCGTGCCCAGGGGAACCCTTCCGCGTCCCCCGTGCCGCCGTCCCCGGAATTGCAGGGGACGGCGCAGTTGCCTGTTGAAGCGCCTCAGGGCGGCGACAAGGAGACGCCATTGCAGACGATCAAACGGAAGTTTGAGGAAATCCGTCAGGAACGCGAAAACAATGACAGGCGGTTCGCTGACATCAAGACACGGCTTCAGGAATTGCAGCGCTCGCCCTCCGCCGATGCCTTTGTGGAGGCGGCGGTGGCTTTGCGACATGACATGGAAGCGTTGCGCATGCGTCTGGACATTGAGCGCGAAAACCAAATCGAGTTCAAGAACCGGGTTGACGGCTATTCTTCAAATGGTCAGGCGCTCAAGCAGGAAACCAGTTATCTCTCCCAATACATGGAAAATCTGCGCTTCTATGGCATGGAGCAGGAAAGGACCATCAAAATCCTGGCGACAATGGAGCGCAATGTCCTGATCGCCCTGGACAGCCTTCCTCCACCGTTGGAATTTGCCAATCGTCTGGGCATTTCCTTTGTGTTGATTCAGGCGAAGGGCCAGGTGCCGTTTTACATCAGCGCACGGCCGTTGACGGTGGACGAATATCTGGGGATTCGGCGATTGCTGGCGCCGCCGGACGCCCAGGCGGACGAGTTTGAGGACAAGGCCCGCGCCGCCTTTGGCGCCGGGTTGAATCATGTCGAGGCCCAGGAGTTGGCAATGGGCATGGCGCGTTTGAGTGGCGATTGGGTGAGTCTTCCGGTTGTCAGTCAAATCCCGGCGCTGAATGAAGTCGGCTACGGGGAAAAGCTTGAGCAGGCGGTTTGGCTGTTTGACAAATGGAGTGCTCCACACGAGGAACGTGAGGCGATGGCTCGTTTTGGAATCACGCTGGCTGCCGTTTGGGATCCCGCCCAGCGCCTGGCGCGCCGAGAGTCCCCCGATCGGCAATGCATCTTTGGTGAGCTGCCGGAGGCGCACTACGGCGCATTGGGGTGCGTTTTTGTCATCCCGGCGGCGGCGGGGAAGAACGCCCGCATTGTCGCGGCGGAGGAACGTCTGGCGCGGATTTCAGGAGCAGGGGATAAAGCGCAATGAGAAGAGGTCTGGAAATCAAGGCGTTGGTTCTGCTTGTCGGAATGCTGGGTGCACTCACGGCGTGGCGGGCGGAAGAGGTTTCCCTGGATAATGTCGGACTCTCCGAAATGACGATTTGGCAAATCTCACAGCCGTCCCGTGAGAATTTGGACAATGCCGACAAATGCCGCGGGAGTTTTCTGCGCACTGAGGTGAAAAAGGGCAATCTCGTAAAGAAGCTGAAGATCTGCCTGGTGCTTTCCAAGGCAACCGGCCAGCCGTCTTTCCAATTGCTGATGCAAGACGAGCAGGAAGTGATCGAGACTCGCGTCTATGAGGCGTTGATCAGAAAGGCGGTGAACAACGAGAACAGGGGGCCGGGCAGCTATGAGTATCGGCTTTTGCCCGGAGAATGCGTTTATGGCGAAGAGTCGGTGCGTACGGTGCAGCTTCCCCCGAAGCCATTGGCGAACACGTCCGTGAGGATCAACGCGATGGAATTTGTCACCGATGAGGAGGGCATTGTACAGGATTCGGACATGCGTCTCCGCATCCTGGATTCCCTGGACACATTGCGGCGACGCACCATGGATTTCATTGTCGAGGTGCCCGGCATGCCATCGCAGCTCTATACCGTCTTCCGCACCATGCCCCAGCGGCGGGATTATGATGAGAAGCTACTGGATGAGCCGGCTGAGCAGGACATATTGCAGTGTTATCATCTGAATTTCAGGCAGAGTCTCATGCAGCCGGAGCAGAACGAGCTGGCATGTTCCGTGGAGTCAGAGCAGATTTCGGGACTTCTGCGGACCGGGGAGTGGTTTCCCATCACCGTGGTGGTCGCGAACCATGGCACGCGCCAGACCAGTTGTCTGCTGGGGCGCACTTTTTCACGGATTCCCGGTCTGAACGGAAAACTCTTCTATTTCGGGGCGATTGCGCCAGGCTCCACGGCGCGTTTCACGCGTTATTTTAAAATCGCGCCGGAGGAACTGGTCAATCAGGCCTTTGTGGAAGTCCGCTTCTCGGACTCCTGGAGCACTCTCAAACAGCGAATTCCCTTTGATTTGCGGTTCGTCCATTGATGGAAAGTCCATTGATGGAAAAGGGACGAACGAGATTTTTTGCCATTCATAACCCCTCTTAACTGGAGTAAACCATGTTCAAAGTTCTGACCACTGCGGAAATCAAACAGCGCTACGAGAGCGCCAAGAAAGAGTTCGCCAATCTGGGCGTGGATACCGAAGCCGCCCTCAAGACGCTCGCCGCCACGCCAATCTCTCTGCATTGCTGGCAGGGCGATGACGTCCATGGCTTCGAGGTGCATGACGAGGCGGTCTCCGGCGGCGGCATCATGAGCACTGGAAACTATCCCGGCTGCGCCTGCAACGGGGATATGCTCCGCAAGGACGCAGAAGCCGCCCTGAAGCTCATTCCGGGTCTCAAGCGCTTCAACCTCCATGCCATCTACGCCGAGACCGACGGCAAGGTTGTGGATCGCGATGAAATCGAGCCCAGGCACTTTGACAAATGGATGAAGTGGGCGAAAAAACAGGGCGTCTCCCTGGATTTCAACCCGACTTTCTTCGCGCATCCCTTGGCCAATGACGGCTACACCCTCTCCCATGCCGACAAGAAGGTCCGCGATTTCTGGATCCGCCACGACAAGGCGTGCCGCAAGATTGCCGAAGCCATGGGCAAGGCGCAGGGCAATCCCTGCATCGTCAACCACTGGATTCCCGACGGCGCAAAAGATCAGCCCGTGGACCGCATGGGACCGCGCAAGCGCCTGATCGCCGCCTACGATGAGATTTTCTCCGAGAAGATCAGCCCGAAATACATCCGTGACGGCGTGGAGAGCAAGCTCTTCGGCATCGGCTCTGAAGACTACGTGGTGGGCTCCCATGAGTTCTACATGGCCTATGCCATGACTCGCCCCGATCTCATGATCACCTTCGACATGGGGCACTTCCATCCCACCGAGACCATCCATGACAAGATCGCCGCGCTGATGCTCTTCAAGAATGAGCTGCTCCTCCATGTCTCCCGTGGGGTGCGTTGGGACTCCGACCACGTGGTGAACTTCAACGACGACCTGCGCAATCTCTTCCAGCAGTTGGTTCGCACGGGTTCTCTCCCCAAGACCCATATTGCACTCGACTTCTTTGACGGATCCATCAACCGCATCGGCGCCTGGGTGGTCGGCACACGTGCCACCCAGAAGGCGCTCCTGTGCGCATTGCTTGAACCCACCAAGACGCTCCTCAAATACGAGAAGGACGGCGACAATGCGATGAAGCTGGCGCTGCTTGAGGAGCTCAAGGGCGCTCCCTGGGAGGCGGTCTATGACGAGTTCTGCCGCCGCGAAAAGGTCGCCGTGGGCACCGCCTGGATCAACGACCTCGTGGACTATGACCGCAATGTCGCCAAGAAGCGCTAAATCCAAAGCCCCGGCTGCGAGACGCACGGCGAAGCCGCGCAAGAAGGCCTACATGGTCTCGGTGATGAGCCGGGACCAGGTGGGCATTGTCTCGGAAATCTCCCAGGCAGTGCAGTTGCTGGAGGGCAATCTGGCGGATGTGCGCCAGTCGGTGTTGCGGGACTACTTCACGATGACGCTGCTGGTGGAGTTCCCTTCCAGCGTGACTCCTGAGCGTCTTCGCAACGCCTTTGCGCAGAGTGAACTGCTGGCGACCGCCTCGATTGGCATCCTGCCCTATCAAGGGCCGGTGGTGCCGGTGAAGGCGGCGCCACCCGCGTTGGCGAATGAATATATGCTTACCGCGGCGGGACCCGACCAGCCGGGCTTGGTCGCCGCGCTTTCCGGCTATCTGCGGGAACGCGGCATCAACATCGTGGACTTGGCGACCTGCATCGCCAATGGCGAATATACCATGATCTGGCAGATTGAGCTTCCCCCCGGCATGGAGATCCGCAAACTCACTCGTAGCCTGGAGCTCTCCATGAAGCCTTTGGGAATGCGCATTGGACTGCGCAACCTCGCGCTCTTCAAGGCCACGAACGAAATTTAAAAATAACATCTAACTCATTGTGCCCGAGTGGCGGAATGGCAGACGCAACAGACTTAAAATCTGTCGGTGGAGACACCATTGCGGGTTCGACTCCCGCCTCGGGTATTAGATGTTGATATTTATATGCCTATGATTTTTGCTCATTTTTGGACTCCGGACCGGCCGATTTCGCTTTTTGTTTTCCTGACGATTCTCTTATGTATTCTTTTCTGGTTATTCCTTCAATGTCTGAGTGATAAAAAAATCGGCTGTGCAATATTGATAGCACCTTTTTTGGCGATATTATATTGGTTGATGTATCTTCTCTCTTCTTTAGCTTTTTAGGGAATTATGTTGTTAAAGGATTGTCTCCAAATTGGGTTGGCGAACAAGTCTGAAGTTGCTTGCAGATATAACGAGGGGCGTTATAGTATGGGAAATGCCGGATTTCCCCTGCTTCCCACCAAATGATCAAAAGTTTTGCCGACAAGGAAACTGAGGCAGTCTATAATGACTGTCGTACCCGCAAATTTCCAGGGCCTTTGCACCGTGCTGCTCGCAGGAAACTCAGGATGCTGAACAATGCGGCCACGCCCGAGGAAATGCGAGTGCCACCTGGAAACCACTTCGAGGCTCTTCAAGGGCGAAAGGGATACTACAGTATCCGCGTCAACGACCAATGGCGAATCACCTTTTCCTGGAATGCAGGTGCAGAGAACGTCCGAATCGAGGATTACCATTAGGAGGACATCTCATGAAGAACAACGACGACAAATTCTATGGTCCCATCCATCCGGGCGAGATTCTGCTGACCGAGTTCCTGGAACCGCTGGGGCTGTCCCAGAACCGTCTGGCCCGGGAGATTGGCGTGCCGCCTCGTCGCATCAACGAGATTGTGCTGGGCAAGCGTGCCATCACCGCTGACACCGCGATGCGTCTGAGCAGGTTCTTCGGGACCACCGCGCAGTTCTGGCTTGGCCTCCAGGCGGACTACGAACTGGACTGTATCCGGCAGGAGGAAAAGTCGAACCATCCCTCGCGTTTCGATTTCATCAAGCGATTTGTCCCATCCGCCGCCATGCTCTAGTGGATGGATCGCCTGGCAATGCGAATAACATACTTGACTTGATTGGCTTATAGATGTGGCCATTTCTGTGGGGAATTCCGTGCCGTTATCGAGGCAAGAGTTCCTCAAGTCTAGCATATAATCCCAAATATTTTTTCCAACCACGGACTTGCAAAAGGAAAAGGGCTATATTTATTCTGGTTAACTGCATTTCATTTTAGGTAGTTTGGCGGTGTTTTTCTATGCCCATCAGTGAATCCAACTTATTTCCCAACGAAGTCATCGTCGAGTATGAGGGTGGGGTACATGCCTTTGCCCATCCCAGTTCACGTATGACCTATAAGGATATTGTGGTGGATTTGGTGCCGAATCGTGCGGACGAGCCGGCTCGTCTGGAGATTGGCATTGCGGCTGACAAGAGCGCCTTGCTTGCGCTGACCATCCGCTGGGAGCATTCCTGGAGACCGTCCATGCGCTTTCTGGGCAATGTCTGGGGCGAAATGGAGGGGCGTGGCCAATGGCGCACCATGGATCCGATGCGTCCATTCCCTTGGTATGTGCTGGGGCAGGGCGAGGAGTCCGCGCGGGGGCTGGGCGTGCTGGCCCAGCCAGGCGGCTTTGCGGTCTGGCGGGTGAATCCCTCTTCGGTGCAGCTTCGGCTGGATTTGCGTTGCGGAGACTGTGGCGTGTTGCTGGCGGGGCGTCGGCTGATGGCGGCCACGGTGATCTACCGTCGGTATGAACGCACGCCTTTGGCGGCGGCGAGGGATTTCTGCGCGGAACTCTCGTCCGAGGCCATCTTGCCCTCTTTGCCCGTCTATGGACAATGCGACGGACATTTCTATCGGGGAGCCTCTACTGCAAGGAGCATTCTAGCGGATGCCAGCGAATTGGCGAAATTGGCCAATGGATTGACCAATCCGCCCTTCCAGCTGGTTGATCCTGGTTGGGAGAGTGTGCGTCATGGGGAGGAAAGCCCATGTGGGCCCTGGACGCATGGAAACGCGAATTTCCCCGATATGAGCGCATTGGCGGATGACATCAAGGCCAAGGGCGTTCGGCCGGGAATTGCCCTGCGTCCTTTGTGCAATGTCTCGACGGATTTGCCGGAGCGTTGGCGTCAGCAACGCAATCCGTTCTTGCTGGATCCATCGGTTCCGGAAGTGCTGGAGTATGTCCGCGAAGATATCCGCCGCATGGCGGACTGGGGTTTTGACCTCATCAAGCACACGAACTCCACGGAGGATTGTCTGGGGAATTATCTCCATCCGCGCAAGCGGGATGCTGGTTGGAGTTTTGCCGACCGTTCCCGCACCAGCGCGGAAATCATCGTGGATTTCTATCGTGCCATCAGGGGGGCCATGGGAGATGCGCTGATCTTGGGGACCGATATTGTCGGACAACTGGGAGCGGGACTGCTTCACGTCAGCCGCATCAACCGCGATTCAATGGACGAGGATTGGCCGCATGCACTACACAACCGCGTGAACGCATTGGCTTTCCGGTATTGCCAGAACAGCACCTGTTTCATGGTGGACACCGGCGAATTGGAGGTCTCCGAACGTCAGCCATGGAGCCGTGTGAAGGCCTTCGCCGAATTGGCGGCCTGCAGTGGCTCGGCCTTCTTCCTGTCCATGCAGCCAGGCGTGATAACGGGGAAGATGCGCAAAGAATTAGTACGATGCTTTGAGATCGCCTCGATGGGGGATAGCCAGGTGGTGCCGTTGGACTGGCTGAACAACACCTGCCCGGAAGAGTGGGAAATCAATGGCGTGCCGCGGCATTTCGAGTGGTATCTCTGAATTGGGGACGGCGAACAAACAGAGGCAGGCGGAGAGTTTTTTTGCGCGGAGTCTGGAAAATCGGAAAGAGCAAGCGTAATACAGGGTAGAGCACAAATTGCCTTGACGTAACATGCGTTGTCCAGCAATGGCGACGACATTTTCCGTTTTCCTTATCAGAGGACTTTCCGAAAATGAAAAAGTTTCTTTTCTTGCAAATTTTCTGCGTGGCGCTGCTCGCCATTGCCCTGGTGGCCGACGCGGCGCAAATCGCTGTGCCTACGCCCATTCCGTTCTCGGAAAAACTGCCGCCGGCGGTGGTGGTCCAGTGCCGCAATGCCGTCGTTGAAGGGGTGCGGCAAGCTCATTTCGACGTGTTGGCGGAAGATGCCAGCAACCGTCTGTTGGCGATGATGACGGGACTGGACGAGGATGGTCAGGCCGAAGTGCTTCGAAACAAGAGAATTGACGGGATGCTTCTGGTTCGTGTGGAGCGCAACATCGGCGGCTTTGTGCTCCAGATTGAACCGCGGGGCTGTGCCTCGGGCCTGGGAATCGCGCAGAATTCCTTTTCGGTGCAGATAGGTTCCCTCCAGAATCTTCCCCAGTGCATTCCGGATATCGCCTCGCGGTTGCTTCGTTCGGAGACGGGTGAGGCTGACAGTCCAATGATGGTGCTGCTGATGCCGCGAATCAAGGATCCGCGCACCCCGCTTGCGCTGAAGAATTCCTAGGGCAGTTTCCTGGAAAACGCCCTGTTGGCGAAAGGGTATC
>JAFYIW010000358.1 GCA_017538465.1 Victivallales bacterium | reverse complement strand
GCCGCTTCGCGGCTGAATTTGTTGCTGGCCTCCCCGCCAGCTGCGCACCATCACGGGCGCTTGCGGGCGGTTACGCATGGTTGCGCACTCCGTGCGCTCGCCGCTTCGCGGCTGAAAAGCCTTGATTAGGGACCATCTTGGAAAACAAAGGTTAGTAAAAAACTATTATTGATTGTCTTCCAGGTGCTTGTAGTGCTGATAGCGGGCCTGCGCGTCGGTTTCTCCCTGGGCGAAGAACTTCTCCGCGTTTTCGGGGAAAGTGCGCTTCAGAGCGGCGTAGCGGGTCTCGCCATCGAGGAAGTCCGTGTAGGGCATCACCGGCGGCTTGGAGTCGAGGGTGAAGGGCTTCTCCTTGTTCGGATTGTAGCGATAGAGCATCCAGTAGCCCGCCTCCACCGCGCGCTTCATCTCCTGCTGGGTGTTTCCCATGCCGCATTTCAGTCCATGGGAAAGACACGGCGTGTAGGCGATAATCACTGACGGACCGTTGAATTCCTCCGCTTCGCGAATCGCCTTGAGGAGCTGGTTCGGATCCGCGCCCATCGCCACCTGCGCCACATAGACATTGCCGTAGGTCATGAAGATAGCACCCAGGTCCTTCTTGGGACGGCTCTTGCCGCTCGATGCGAACTGCGCGACCGCGCCGATCGGCGTGGCCTTGGAGGACTGTCCGCCAGTGTTGCTGTACACCTCGGTGTCCACCACCAGCACATTGATGTTCTCGCCGCTGGCAACCACGTGGTCCAGTCCGCCGAAACCGATGTCGTAGGCCCATCCGTCGCCGCCGAACATCCAGAAGGTCTTTTTGGCGAGCATGTCTTTATTTTTTATAATATCTTGAACTATAGCAAGTTGTGGCATTACTTCAACCAATGCCCAGTAAAGTTCCTCGCCGGCATGGCGTGATTCGTTCACATCGTCGAAGCCCGCGAGCCACTTCTGTGCGGCGATGCGGACGCGATTGGGCAGTTCCGCCTGTTCAAGGAGTTGTTCGACACGCATCCGCTGGGCGGCGCGCTGCTGCTTCACGGAGAGCGCCATGCCGAGCGCGAACTCCGCGTTGTTCTCGAAGAGCGAGTTGCTCCAGGCGGGACCGCGTCCATCGCGGTTGGTGGTATAGGGGATGCCAGGCATCGGCGAGCCCCACGCCTGGGAGCATCCCGTCGCGTTCGCCCAATAGACGTGGTCGCCGAAGAGCTGGGTGAGCAGCTTGGCGTAGGGGGTCTCTCCACAGCCCGCGCAGGCGGCGGAGAACTCCAGCAGCGGCTGCCGGAACTGGCTGCCCTTCAGCGTCCAGGGGTCGAAGACATCGCCCTTGTCGCTGAGGCTCAGCGCGTAGCTCCACTTCTCGGACTGCGGGCCGACCTCGTGGTAGGGCTTCATCGAGAGCGCCTTCTCCTTGGCGGGACAGGCGTTCACGCAAGCACCGCAGCCCGTGCAGTCCGCATAACTGACCTGCAGGGTGAAATGGAGGCCGTCCTTGCCCTTGACGGGGAGCGTCTCGAAGCCATTCGGCCTGGCGGCATCCTCTGCGTCATTGAGCAGATACGGGCGAATCACCGCATGCGGGCAGACCAGCGAGCAACGGTTGCACTGCAGACATTTGGACTTGTCCCAGATCGGCACGTTCACGGCGATGCCGCGCTTCTCGAAGGCGGTGAGTCCCAGGTCAATCACGCCGTCCTCGTAGCCTTTGAAGGCGCTCACGGGGAGGTCGTCGCCCTTCTGGCGGTTGATGGGTTCGGCAATCTTGGTGACGACCTCGGGGCGCGGGGCGCTTTCCGCCGGCGCCTCGTCCTCCGCCGTCAGCCAGGCAGCGGGAATTTCGACTTTGGCGAAGGCGGTCGCGCCGGCGTCAATGGCGGCGCAGTTGCGCGCCACGACCTCGTCGCCCTTGGCAAAGTAGGTGCGCTTGGCCAGTCCCTTCATATAGCCGTCCGCCTCGTCGCCGGGGATGATGTTGGCCAGATGGAAGAAGGCGGACTGCAACACGAGGTTGTAGTGATTGCCCAGGCCGAGCTTTGCGGCGATGGAGACGGCATCGATGGTATAGAGCGCGGCCTTCTTCGCTGCGAGCAGCCGTTTGGCACGGGCAGGAATCAACTTCTCCAGTCCGGCCATGTCGAGCGAGGTGTTGAGGAGCAGCACGCCGCCGTCCTTGAGTTCGTCCACCACGTCATATTGCCGGATGTAGGTCTCGTTGTGGCAGCCGATGAAGTCGGCGGACTTCACGTAGTAGGAGCCGCGGATGGGGCGGTCGCCGAAGCGCAGGTGGGACTTGGTCACGCCGAAGGACTTCTTCGCGTCGTACTCGAAATACGCCTGGGCATACTTGTTCGTGTGGGCGTTGATGATTTCCACGGTGCTCTTGTTGGCGCCGACCGTGCCATCCGAACCCAGCCCCCAGAACTTGCAGCTGACCTGCCCTGCGGCGTCCGGATAGACGGGCGGCGGGAGGGGCAGCGAGAGGTGCGTCACGTCGTCCTCGATGCCGATGGTGAAATTGCCGCGCGGGTTCTTCTGGTCGAGGTTCTGATAGACCGCCAGAATCTGCGCAGGATCCACGTCCTTGCTGGAGAGGCCATAGCGTCCGCCAACCACCGTCACTGGACGGCTCGCAGTTGCCAGAACCGTGCAGACATCCTGATAGAGCGGCTCGCCCACGCTGCCCATCTCCTTGCAGCGGTCCAGCACCGCGACCTTCTTCACGGTCGAAGGCAATGCCGCGAGGAAATGCTCCGCCGAGAAGGGCCGGTAGAGATGCACTTGCAGGAAACCGCACTTCTGCCCCTGGGCATTCAGGTAGTCCACGACCTCCTGGATGGTGCCGGAGACCGAGCCCATAGCCACGACAACCTGCTCGGCATCAGCAGCCCCGTAGTAGTCGAAGAGGTGATAAGAGCGGCCAGTGACTTCAGCTATCTTGTCCATATACTCCTGGACAATGGCTGGCAGTGCGGAGTAGAAGCCGTTGTTGGCCTCGCGCACCTGGAAATAGACGTCGCCGTTCTGGACGGTCGCCCGCAGGCGCGGATGGTCGGGATTGAGAGCCTGGGCGCGGAAGGCGTCCAGCGCGTCATAGTCCATCAGTTTGGCGAATTCGGCATAGTCGATGGTCTCGACCTTGCTCATCTCGTGGGAGGTGCGGAAGCCGTCGAAGAAGTGCAGGAACGGGATGCGTCCCTTCACCGCCGACAGATGCGCCACGGGGGCCAGGTCCATGATTTCCTGAGAGTTCGCGGTGGAGAGCATCGCGAAGCCAGTCTGTCGGCAGTTCATCACGTCGGAGTGGTCGCCGAAGATGGAAAGCGCGTGGGTGCCGACCGTACGGGAGGCGACGTGGAGCACGCCGGGCAGGCGTTCGCCGGCGATGCGGTGCATCACCGGAATCATCAGCATCAGCCCCTGGGAGGAAGTGAAGCTGGTAGAGAGCGCGCCGGTCTCCAGCGAGCCATGAATCGCGCCGGCCGCACCCGCCTCGGACTCCATCTCCACCAGCGTCACCCGCTGGCCGAAGATGTTCTTGCGGCCCTTCGCCGACCAGGCGTCGGTCTTGCCGGCCATCGGGCTGGAGGGAGTGATGGGATAGATTGCGGCGATTTCCGTGAAGGCATACGCGACGTAGGCACACGCCTCGTTGCCATCCATGGTGGCAAATTGGGGATTCTTTTCCATTATCGTATTTCTTCAAAGGCCGCCGCGCACGCGCGACGGAACCGAGGAACCAGCGCAAGTGCGCGACGCAGAACCAAAATCCTATGGCGGGGTAAGACCTGAGGCCTAAGTCCCGAATATCCCGGAGGTCCCGAATGTCTCGGATGTCCCTGAGACATGAGACCTGAGACCAGACGGGCAGGACCTAATCTCTAACCTTAATTCGCCACAATGCCATCGACCTGGGCGATGTTCAACCGCTTTGCCGCATCCTCGCGCATCTTGTATTTGAGGATCTTTCCAGCCGCATTCTGCGGGAAGGCGTCCACGAAGTCCACATAGCGCGGGACCTTGTGCTTCGCCATGTTCCTGCGGACGTAGTCCTGCAACTCCTCGGCGGTCATGGTCTCGCCTGGCTTCAGGATCACGGCGGCGAGAATCTCTTCGCCGAGTTTTGCGTCGGGGATGCCGATGACCTGGACGTCTTCGACTTTGGGGTGAGTGTAGATGAACTCCTCAATCTCCTTGGGATAGATGTTTTCGCCACCTCGGATGATCATGTCCTTGAGGCGACCTGTGATCTTGTAGTTGCCCTCGGGAGTGCGCAAGGCCAAGTCGCCCGTATGCAGCCAGCCGTCGGCATCAATGACCGCCGCCGTCTCCTTGGGCATCTTGTAGTAGCCTTTCATGATGTTGTAGCCACGCGTGACAAATTCGCCGATCTGGTTGTCGGGCAGGTCTTTGCCCGTCTCTGGATCAACGATGCGGTTCTCGATTTCGGGCAGATCGCGCCCAACCGTCGCCACGCGGTCCTCAATGGAGTCCGTGGTTTTGGACATCGTGCAACCAGGGGAAGCCTCGGTCTGACCGTACACGATGGTGATTTCGGTCATGTGCATCTTGTCGATGACATCCTGCATCACCGAAATCGGGCATGGCGACCCCGCCATGATGCCTGTGCGCATGTAGGAGAAGTCGGTCTTGGGGAAGTCCGCATGCCCCAACAGCGCGATGAACATCGTGGGCACGCCGTGGAAGCAGGTGATTTTCTCCTGGTTGATGCACGCCAAGGCGGGCTTGGCGGAGAAATACGGCAATGGCATCAGAGTGGTGCCGTGAGTCATGCTCGCCGTCATTGCCAGCACCATTCCGAAACAGTGGAACATCGGCACCTCGATCATCATGCGGTCGGCGGTGGACAAGTCCATTCGGTCACCGATGCATTTGCCGTTGTTGACCACGCCGTAGTGGGTGAGCATCACGCCCTTGGGGAATCCTGTGGTTCCAGAGGTGTATTGCATGTTGCAGACATCATGGATGTTCACGGCGGCGGCACGGCGTCGCAATTCCTCCACGGGGACGCTCTTGGAGCGCTGCAATGCATCCTCCCACGTGATGGCGCCCTTCTGACGATAGCCCACGGTGATGACGTTGCGCAGAAACGGCAGTTTGCTGGCGTGGAGCTTCTCTCCCGAACGCGTCTTTGCCAATTCGGGGCAGAGCTGGGCGATGATGCCCGCATAGTCGGAGTCCCGCCAGCCCTTCTCCAGCACCAGCGTATGCGTGTCGGACTGCTTGAGCAGGTACTCCGCCTCGGCGATCTTGTAGGCGGTGTTGACCGTGACCAGCACCGCGCCAATCTTGGTGGTCGCCCAGAAGGTGATGTACCACTGCGGGAGGTTGGTCATCCAGACCGCCACTTTGCTCCCAGGCTGCACGCCCATGGCGATCAGCGAACGGGCGAACTGGTCCACGTCGTCCCTGAATTCGGAATAGGTGCGGGTGTAGTCCAGCGTGGTGTATTTGAAGGCGAGGTGGTCGGGGAACTCGTGCACCATGGTGTCGAGCACCTGCGAGAAGGTCTTCTCGATGAGCGTCTCCTTCTTCCAGACGAACTTGCCAGTGTGGGCGTTGTTGTCGTAGAGCGGAGTGCGGGAACGCGCCGTCTCGAACCGGCTCATGTAGCTGATGAAGTGGGGGAAGATGATGTTGAGGTCGCTCACCTCGTCCCAATGCGGATCCCATTCGATGGAGATGAAGCCGTCGTAGTTGACTGATTTGAGGGCGTTCATGATGCCGTCGATGGGCAACGACCCCTCGCCCACCAGTGCCGGCTTGTCCGCGCTCTCGGAGTCCTTGATATGGATGTGCTTGACGTATGCGCCGAGATTGCGGATGGTCACGTCAGGAGTCTCGCCGTGCATTCGGAAGGGATAATGCAAGTCCCACAGTGCGGCAAGATAGTCGCTGATGAAGCCCTCGAAGAGTTCGCGCAGGCGGGCGGTGTCGGCAAAGGGCCCCACGGTCTCGACCAGAAGCGTGGTTCCTGCTTGTTCGGCCAGAGGCAATGCGGAGGTCAGGAACTCCCGCACGGCCGTCATGGCGGCCTCGCCGTCCTGGACGGTCTTGATGCGGAGATAGGGTGCATGCAGCCGTCTGGCGGCCTCCAAGGCCAGCGCCAACTCCTTGAGCGCGGTCGGCTGGTCGCCGGCGATGTCAGCCATCAAGTCGATGCAGCTGATG
>JAFYIW010000041.1 GCA_017538465.1 Victivallales bacterium | reverse complement strand
TCGGTGGAGGTTAATCCGGATTTTGATGATGATCCAAATGAACATTGGCTTGCCCTCCTCATTACCCTATTCGGGAGGCGGTTGGGACCAATGACGCAACGGCACCCTGCCGTCAGCATATAGAATATACTCTCGCAACGGAGGTTGTCAAACAGAAATAGGATAATTTTTAGCTCTTAATTTTTCGTATATTTTACCATAAGTTTATATGATTTTAGACGATTTTAAAGTTCAAATATGTCCTAATGGGCACAGTCCGTTTTGTCCTCTTCTACCAATGTGCCATACAGCGCATTTTCGGTGGTGCGCTCAATCTTGAAATCTCGGATTTCCCCGACTTTGAGTTCGGGCGCGGTATCGAAGAGGACCATCTTGTTGCGGTCGCTACGTCCGCACCAGCGCTTCGGGTTGCGGGGGCTGGGACCCTCGATGAGCACAGGCACGCTCTGGCCGACCATCTGCGCGTTGTGACGCGCCACGCTCTCGTTGAGTTCCTGCAGGAGAATCTGGTTGCGCTCATGCTTCTCTTCCTCGGAGACGTCGTCCTTGAGCGTCTCGGCGGCCTTGGTTCCGGAACGTTGCGAATAGCGGAAGATGTACGCCATGTCGTAGCCGACGCGTCGCATGACCTCGTGGGTGTCCTCGAACTCCGCCCGCGTCTCGCTGCAGAAGCCCACGATGATGTCCGTGGAGAAGAGCGTCTCGGGGGCCTTGGCGCGGATGGCGTCGATGCGGTCCAGGTACTCGCGGGCGGTGTAGTTGCGGTGCATCAGTTTGAGGATGCGGTCGTTGCCGGACTGCACGGGCACGTGGAAGCACTTGCAGACCTTGGGCAACTGCGTGACCGCCTCCACGAACTTGTCGTTCATGAAGCGCACATGCGGTGAGGTGAAACGGATGCGTTCGATGCCCTTGACCTCGTTCAGCACCACGAGCAGGTCCGCGAAGGCGGAGAATTCGGGCGTGTAGGTGCCGGCCTTGCGCGCCTCGGCGACGCCATACGCGGTGATGTTCTGCCCCAGGAGAAGCAACTCTTTCGTGCCGCCCGACGCCAGCCGCTCCGCCTCATCGACAATCGCCTCGATGGGACGGGACTTCTCGCGCCCCCGGCAGTAGGGCACCACGCAGTAGGTGCAGAACTGGTCGCAGCCGCGCATCACCGAGATCTCCGCGATGAGCTGCCCTGGCCGATGTCCGTCCAATTCCCGGAAGACCCCCGGGCCCATCTCCAGCGCGGTGCTTCGGCCATGGCGCGTCACCGCCTCCGCAATCAGGTTCGGGACATTCTGGAGCTGGTCGGTGCCCGCCACGAAATCCACCTGCGGGAGTTCCTCCAGGAGCTTCGCGCCGAGGCGCTGCGCCATGCACCCGATCACGCCGATGACCAGCGATGGCTTCTCGTCCTTGAGCATCTTCATCATGCCGATTTTGCCGATGGCCTTGCGCTCCGCCTGGTCACGCACGCTGCAGGTGTTGAAGATCAGGATGTCCGCCTCGGTCTCCTCGTCCACCTCGCGATATCCCCGCGCCTCCAGGAGACACGCCAGCGCCTCCGAGTCGCGCTCGTTCATCTGGCAGCCATAGGTCTTGATGTAAAAACTCAGCATTGAGGTTATATTAAGACTGTTATGCGAAAAATCTTGTCTGCAATCTGCTTGCTGTTCTGCCTGATGGCGCTGCCTGACGAAAAACCCCGCCCGCGCTTCCTGCCAGAAGTCGCCCTCAACGGGATGCCCTATCGCCAAATCGAGATCGCCGTGACCACGGAGGAACTCCAGCGTGGTCTGATGGACCGCACCTACCTGGCCGATGACGGCGGGATGCTCTTCTTCTACGGCTATCCCAAAATCGCCGCCTTCTGGATGAAGAACACCCGCATCCCGCTGGACGTGATTTTCCTAAATGCCGAGGGCGTCATCCTGCAGATTAACACCATGGCCGTCGAGCCGCCGCGTGCAGAAAATGAAAGCGAGGAAGACTACGAAGAGCGCCTCAAGACCTACCCCTGCATGCGCCCCGTGACCAGCGCACTGGAAATCAAGGCAGGACGCGCAGCAGAACTGGGCCTCGCGCCCGGAACGTGCATTCCGGAACTATCGCTTCGCGAACTTCTCCAAAATATAACGGCACTGCCGAACTCTGAGGAGAAATAGCCCGCATTTGGCGCAAAGTCGCTACAGGGGCCGGCTTTTGTCCTATAGATGATCGGTCCACGCGTATTTAGACAATCTGTAGAACGCCATGAATTCCCACCTTGGCGATGGTCACGGCCAGGCGACCGCCCGGACCGCCCTTTTCCGGCAGCCACTGCCAGTCGAGGGCAGACGAGTCCTCAAAATGCCACGCCACCTTGCGCGGCTCGCGCTCCAGGCGGATTGACAGCCTCACGGGACCCAGAGGCGGAATCTCCTCGATCATGCCCTGCCGGGGACTGGTGGGATTGCCGGAGGCGCGGTTGATGAAATGCAACAGAAGCTGTCCGTTGCGGCGCCGCGCCACGAATTCCACGCCGACCGGGGCGTCCACCGACACCTGCGGTTTGGGGAAGAGGCGTTTCATGACCTCGGCCATGAAACGTCGGGTGTCCGGATAGTTGTTTTTCTGGTAGTAGTGGAAGAGGTCGGCCGGCATGTACGCCACCGTCCCCTTGCCATGACGGGCGAAGACGACGGCGGGACATCCCGTCAGCCGTTCGCCTCTGGCCGGACTGTTCCCCAGAGCGGCGAAGGCACGTCCCGAAGCGTTGGTCTTCATCAGCCCCCATTGCTCGCTGTAGATTGGGGTTGTCTCCTGAGTGCCAATCGGCACGTGGAAGAGCTTCTTGTCCGTAGCGTCCATCTTCTTCAGCCCCAGGAAGTCCAGCCCGAAGTGTTGCTCCATGCCCACGCCCGTGAGGAACAGCCGTCCGCCATTCTGCACGTAACGCTTCAGGGCATCGACCATCGCGTCCGACATGCGGATTTGCTCGGGAACCACCACGACAGGGAAATCCGCCAGTTTGTCCCGGATGGCCCATTCGTCCAGGATGTCCACGCCATAGTGGCAGTCGGAAAGGAGCCACGTGGCGCCCTCCACGGGCGCGATGTCATAGCCGAAGAGTAGGTTGGGCGAATGGCATTTCGAGTAGTAATGGACCTCCGAATGGAGGACAGCCACCATCGGGAGGGTCTCCGTGTTCTGACACAGACGGCGACGGCGCTTCACGAAACGCGAGACCTTCCTCATGCGCTCTATCCGCCACGGGACCAGTTGGCCCGTCCGCAGCGGGGTGGTCTCGTAGATCTGCAGATTTCCTCCCGTCGAGAGCAGCATCGCGGCCTCCTGCTCAATCGTCTCCACCGGCTTGATGGTCCAGGGTGAAGACGCATCGACCAATGCGCCGGTCTTGCTGAAGGACCACAGCATGATGTCCCAGGGCTTGCCGCGATGGCAGAGCCATCGGGCCTCGCAGCGGCTGCCGTCCATCCCGAAGACATAGTTGTTGTCGCCGCTGATCCAGTCCTGCGGGACGGCGGGCTTGCCGGGGTTCTTCAGCGTCTGAAGCCAGTTGGAGCAGATTTTCACGCCGGGCTTGTGGGCGTGAACCGCCTCGACGTAGGTCTTGACATATTCCAGGAAACTATCGCGGTGGAAATTCATCCAGGCCGTCCAATGCTCGTCCTCCGGACTCACGGGCGGCTTGCGGATGCCAGTCCGACGACGGAACTCGGCAACGCAGGCCTTGCAGTAGCAGGGCTCCACGCCCCAGATGTCGCCGTCAATCCAGAAGCCGTCCACGCCGTAGCGGTCAATCGCCTCAAAGAGCTGCGGAATCAGGAGTTTCTTCAAGTACGGACCGCGTGGGCACATCTTCTCGGATGGCTTGTCCGCGCCGGGGGCTTTGACCACCGCCCACTCGGGATGTTTGCGGGCGGCCGCCATGTCCCAGATTCCGGAATAGTGGCAATGCAGAGGCAGTCCCAGGCGTTTCGTGGCCTCGCGCCACTGCGCCAGAGCGTCCTTCACGACGCCTGGCGAGACGGTGCCGTCCTTCACCTGCGTGAACCAGCTGGTCATGCCCGGATGGCCCTTGCAGTCCGTCTGCACAAAATCCGCCCCGACCTTCTTCAGCATGGGGCAGAGTTCTTTCGGGGAGCAATGCGTGCCCAGCTCCGTGTCTTTCTTGTTCGCGTGCAGGTCGTAATGCAGACCGAAATACCACCTATCGCCATACCAGCTTCCAGACTTTTCGCCCATCTCGACTTCTCCTTTCTTCAACTCCTACGCCAAAAGAACAAGGTTATTGTCGCTGCTCATCGTTTACTTATAACAGGGAAACGGAATCATAGTCCGTGGGAAACACTAGACTTTCTGCCCTAGTTCAGGGTATTGTACCACAAGGCGACTAAGCACCTCCTTTCGCAATGCGATGACGAAGTCCAGAAGTTCTTCGACCTCCGCCTGCGAGGCCGCGCCCACATTGTCATACTCCACTGTATTCCGCTTGTTGCGACAGGCATCAAGATATATGGCATCCTCCCGATGATTTGTCCCCAGAGTGTACTCAATTGAGAATAAGGTGCGATAATGCGCCAGTGCATTCTCTGGACGAAACCCTGTGGCATAGAGCATCATGGTGCAGAGTTTCAAAGCGGCATTGTAAGCGATTCCGAACCTCCAGTCAACAGAAAGCCCGCTGGTATGTGCATCAGCGATATCACGGTCAACTATCGCCAGAAGTCCCCGCAGTTCTTGCAAATCTGTTTTATGCGGACGGAGCCACCCGTTAGCCAGCCATTCTTGCAAACTCATCAGCGCTCCCCTTCAGAAAGATTTTGGGTTTGGCGAGCACTTCCATCAGGAAATGGTCGTGGCGGTCTTTGCGGTTCAGGAAATCCTCCATGGTGATGACGTATGGATTGACCTCCTGCGAAAGGGTGTCGGACAGCGAATGAATCCGCCGCGCAACGTCCCGCAGCCCGCAGTCGCCGATGACGAACAAGTCGATGTCACTCTGCGGCGTCGCGTTTCCGGCGGCAATGGACCCGAAGATGAACACAAAGGCCGCACTGCAATCCGCAAATGCAGTGCGCAGCAACGCCTCCCCGCCGACCGTCTTGCCCACCAGCTCGCATAACACAGGATAAAGAGGATGCGACAAGTTGGCAAAGTATTCCGTGCGATTCCCGGAGACCTGCGAACTAAGGATGCCCGCCTGGACGAGGGGCCGAAGCTCCCGCTGGAGAACTGGCGCACTCAACGCCGTGGCGCGGGACAGTTCCCGAAGATATAAGTGCTTGTGCTTTACGGTAAAGAAGGTTCTGAAGATGGCCGTTCTCCCCCGAGAGCCCACAATGGTCTGCAACATGACTGCCTCCTTTGGTTGTTGCTTATAAGATAACACTTGTTTTCAAAAAAGCAACAATATGGACTGCTTTTCCCTTCTTCTCGGAGCCAAACAGCGGGGACAGGTATCATCGTCCCATATCGTTTACTTATAACAGGGAAACTGGACTATATTGAATTCTGGTTTGCCTGCTTCGATTTCACCAGCTGACATTGACCAGCGGGAACGACCATCGGCCGTTGGAATTCCAGAGGCCGATCTGAAGGGCGAAACGTCGTTCAATGGATTCTTCTTCACTTGGCTTATTTGGGGATGGGCTCCCCTGGTGGCCGCCGTGTTCACTGTCGGCATAGTTTACGAGTCCGACCTGCAGATATGGTATGGCATCCTCGCAAATGTTGACCACTCCAAATTGGGAGTTGACGCCGCGGTTGTCGCAATTGAAGAGTCCGACTTGGGCAATGCCGGACGATTCCGGCCAGGTCACGATTCCATTACGCAAATTGACCAGGCCGAGTTGTATGCTTTGCCCATCCCAAACCCAGTTGAATATCCCGAAGCTCAAGCCGTCCAGTTTGGCAACCACACAGGCCAGGGGCGCGATGACCATCCCGCGCCCTTGTTCCGCAAGGAACAGCGGCGCCACCGCCACTCCCTTGAAGCCTCGACAGGCACCTGCCACCAGTGCGAGATTCAACCCGTTGACATCATATCCGGACTCTGGTTGTATCCAGAACGGGATGCCAATCCGCAGGTTCGGGTTGGTGGTCCGATCGGACTTTGGCGCGTATTCGCCTGCGCACGCATCATCTAATTGCAAACAGTATCCGATCTGCAACGGACCGTAATCCAAGGCGATTTGCTTTGGTGTATTCGCGCAGGAACACAGAAAGAGAAGCCCGCAGAACCCTAAAATGCAAACGATTCGCATTGCCATTCTTAAATAGAAAACCGGATGATTTTGCCATAATATATCGGGTTAGGAATGATGACTGTCCCACCTGCCACAGAAAAAGCAACAATATGGGCTGCTTTTTCCTCTTCTCGAAGCCAAACAGCGGGGACAGACATCGCCATCGTAGTTCTTTGATATACCAAACGCTATATCAAAGGACCAGCGGATGGTTTTTACTCCTGCGGGAGGAGCACGATGTCGTCGTAGAGGACACGGCCTTTGGTGGGAATGTCGTGGACGGTGGGGAGCACGGTGATTTCGCCCTCGCGGATTTCGATGTCGCGGAAAACCGCGCGATACCACTCGCCATTGGTGGGTCCGAGGGTATAGAGTTGGGCGGGCATCCCGCCAGGGCAGAACCAGAAGTTCCCGCCCTCCGCGCCGTCCAGGCACTTGACCGCGCAATAGAGCGTGTATTTTTTGGAGATGTCCAGGCCAGAGGCCTCCAGCACGAAACGCCCCCACCCCTGGGTGACGACAGTGGCCTGTCCACACTTCTTCCCGTGGTAGGCCTGTCCGTCGATGACCTCGAAGGTGTATTCTCCCCAGCGGGTGTCCGCGCCGAGATTCTTCCAGCCATTCTCGAAATCGCCGTTGGGCAGGAGATTTGCGTTCCGCATCTCGTCGGTGACGACGTCCCGCGAACAGGGCATCCACTGCTCCAGGACATTGTGGAGCTTCAGGAAGCCCGCGCGCTCGGCGGCCACGCGCTCGGCAATTTGCGGCGTGTCCGCCAGGGCTGCGGCCTGGTCCAATAGTTCCAGCGCCGTCTGATCGATGGGCGCCACGAATTCGGAGATGGAGGTCAGGTCATCGAGGTTCTTCCCGTGTTCCGCCATCCGGTTTTCCATCAGGAGATGATACTCCTCCATCGGCCCCGCCGCCTCGCCGTACATCTTGGCGCAGAACTCCTTCAGGAGCTCCTGCCACTCCTGGTCGGGATTCCAGGACAACTTTCCGCGCAGATACTCCTGGAGGGCCGACGGATGGATGCCCTCCGGGCAGAGCCCCGCCAGCTTCAGGTTGCGGTAGAGCCGGATGTCCTCGGCGAAGACCTTCGCGTAGGGATGCGGCCAGCCCGCGAAGCGTGTCTTCGACCATAACTCGTAGATATAGACCCGCCCGGGGTAGGCCTCGGCCCATTTGGCAAGTTGTTCATAGTAGGGACGGTTCGATGCGTCGGTGAGCGGGCGGGCGTAGTTGCGGTGGTTGTACACCACGCCAATACCGACGTTCTCCGGCAGACGGACGCTGGGCGCCTCCGTGTGCGGGCCGTAGCTCAGGCACAGCACCGTGACCTTCGGGAACTCCCGCCCGACCTCTTCCGCAATCTCCGCCACAAAGCGGAAGAAGCGTTCGGAAAGGGTCGCGCCGTAGGCCTGGCACGCCTCGCACTCGCAGTAGCCGTCGCCGTCATTGGCCTCCAGGGGCACGATGGGCATCTGCGGATTCTCGCGCAGGTATTGTTTCATCTGCTCCACGACATGCTTGCGCAGCTCCGGATTGCCGATGCACATCTGATAGTGGACCAGCGACTCGTTGCCCTCCGCATTCACGGTCCTGCGCTCGCCGCCGATGACCGGATTCCACTCGGGATGCTCCTGAAGCACCTTCGGAGTCACCCAGAAATGCCAACTGTGCGAGATGAAGAAGGGACGGACGCCATAGTGCGCCATCAGCCCCGTGTCATACCACCCTGGAGGGTTCTGGAGGCGGTAGTTCAGGCGGTTGAGGCCCATCCACGCGAAGAGCGCGTGGTCCGATTGATGATGATGCACCGCACGAATGCGGAAGAAGGGCCTCGAGGACTCCTCGCACGCCTCGACGCGAAGCGTGCCGGTCTGCGGAACCTCCCGCCACCGGCGCTCCGGATGCGGCCACGAAATGCCCAGACGCTCCAGCAATGCGTCCACGCCGTAGAGCAGAGCGTACTCGTCGCCTCCGATGATGCGGACATGCGTCTCGGCGACCTCCAGACGATACTCCTCGGCCTTCAGCGCACCATCTTCCTCCAGAAAAATGGGTCGCAGTTCGCCGTAGGGCGCGACCTCGGGGAGCCGTCCGCCATCCTGCCATCCGGCAAGGAATTTGTGGTCATACGCCGACGTGAGAATCGGCAGTTCCGCACCAGTCATCTGAAGCACCCACGCTTGCAACTGAACGGCGGCAAGGGCCTCCTGCTGGTCGCTCCAGCGGCTCACCACAATCGCGGAGGCGGGACGGCCTTCCTCCACCAGCGTGAATGGAGCGGCAAGCACAGTGGCGCATACGAAGGCAAGCAAGGTCGAAAGGTGTCGTTTCATGGCTGAAATTCGGGGAAAAAGGGGGAAGTTTCAATAATATAATTCTAGAGCATTTTATAGGAATATTTTGAAGACATGGGAATGATATGCTTTGATTGAAACAGCGGGGACAGGCACCAATGTCCCCAAACCTCTCACAAATCGCCGAACGATTTTCCAATAAATCGCCGAACGGTTTTCCAACAATTCGCCGAATTACGATGGAAATTCTGCGGGAAGTCCGCGTTCAAAATGGTCCTCACGGGCACTGGCGAATACGCATACCGCCGGAAGGACGGCGTGCTGGTGGTGCCCGTCGGCTGTCTGCGGGATTGACGGAAGGCGTCCCGCCCGGCAACGCCACGGCGTGCCGCCAATGAAAGAGGCCAGCGGTAGTCTCTGGTTTTTGCATTATATTGAGGAAAATCCCGCTTTCCCTATCAATTTCAATCATTGCGCCTTTCCCATGACTCAAGTATTCCGTGCTTTTGTGGAAAAACGCCCCGGCTTTGACGTCGAGGCCCAGAATCTCCTCTCCGACCTGCGCGAGACCCTCGGCATCTCATCGCTCACGGGTTTGCGTGTGCTGAAGCGCTACGACCTTTCGGGACTCAGCGAGGCCGAGTTCCAGGCCGCGACCGCCTCTGTGCTCTCCGAGCCGAACTGCGATGCCGTCTATCTGGAGACGCACCCGGAAATCGAAGGGGCACAGTGGTTTGCGGTGGAATACCTCCCGGGGCAGTATGACCAGCGGGCGGACTCCGCGGCGCAGTGCATCCAGTTGCTCACCCAGAAGGAGAAGCCGCTGGTGCGCACCGCGACGCTCTACGCCCTCCTGGGCGAGGTCTCCGCCGAGGATGTCGTCCGCATCAAGAACTATCTCATCAACCCCGTCGAGAGCCGCGAATGCGTGATGGGCGTGAAGCCCGAGAGCCTCGAAATCCAGACCACCGTCCCCGAGGACGTCAAAATTATGACGGGCTTCCTCGCGCTGGATGCCGGGGGCATCGCTTCGCTGGTGAAGGAACTGGGACTGGCGATGAGCGCCGAGGACCTCGCCTTCGTGCAGGAGTATTTCCGCGACCAGGAGAAGCGCGAGCCGACTTTCACCGAAATCAAGGTCATCGACACCTACTGGTCCGACCACTGCCGTCACACCACCTTCCATACCTCCCTGGACGAAATCGAGTTCCCGAAGGACTCCGCGCTCGCCGCGCCCATCGAGGCCTCCTACCGCGAATACCTCGAGGTGCGCAAACGCCTGGGCCGCGAAAACAAGACGCTCTGCCTGATGGACATCGGCACCATCGGCGCCAAGGAACTCAAACGCCAGGGCAAACTCGCGAACCTCGACGCCTCGGACGAAATCAACGCCTGCTCCATCGTCGCCGACGCGACCGTGGACGGCAAGACCGAGCCGTGGCTCATCATGTTCAAGAACGAGACGCACAACCACCCCACCGAAATCGAGCCCTTCGGCGGCGCGGCGACCTGTCTGGGCGGTGCCATTCGCGACCCGCTCTCCGGCCGCAGCTACGTCTATCAGGCGATGCGCATCACCGGCGCCGGCGACCCGCGCGTGCCCGTCTCCGAGACGCTCCCCGGCAAGCTCCCGCAGCGCAAGATCACCCGCACGGCGGCGGCGGGCTACTCCTCCTACGGCAACCAGATTGGTCTGGCGACCGGCAAGGTCCAGGAGTACTACCACCCCGGCTTCGTGGCGAAGCGCCTGGAACTGGGCGCGGTCATCGCGGCCGCCCCGCAGGCGAATGTCATCCGCAAGACGCCCGCGCCAGGCGACGTGATTCTGCTCATCGGCGGACGCACCGGCCGTGACGGCTGCGGCGGGGCGACTGGTTCCTCCAAGGCCCACACCGCAGAGTCCCTGCACACCTGCGGCGCGGAGGTCCAGAAGGGCAATCCGCTCACCGAGCGCAATATCCAGCGGCTTTTCCGCCGCGCGGAGTTCTCCACGCTCGTGAAGCGCTGCAACGACTTCGGCGCGGGCGGCGTCTCCGTCGCCATCGGCGAACTGGCCCCCGGCCTCCAAATCAACCTCGACCTCGTGCCCAAGAAATACGACGGGCTGGACGGCACGGAACTCGCCATCTCCGAGTCCCAGGAACGCATGGCGGTCGTGGTCGCCGCCGAAGACGCCGCGAAGGCCGCGGCGCTGGCCGCCGAGGAGAACCTCGAGACCACCGCTGTCGCCACCGTGACCGGCGAGGGACGTCTGGAGATGAGCTGGCGCGGCAAGCCCATCGTCTCCATCTCCCGCGAGTTCCTGGACACCAATGGCGTGACGCAGCACGCCAAGGCCATCGTCGGCGCGCCCGACGCCACCGCGAATCCCTTCACGCCGCCGCCCGTTCCGCATACGCTGCTGGAGAACTGGGTAGATGTCTTGGGCGAACTCAATGTCTGCTCCCAGCAGGGCTTGGGCGAGCGTTTTGACGGCACGATCGGCGCGGCGACGGTGCTGGAGCCCTACGGCGGAAAGACGCGCCTCACGCCCATCGACGCGATGTGCGCCAAGCTGCCCACGATGGGCAAGACCGACTTCTGCACGCTGATGTCCCACGGCTACGACCCGTACATCTGCTCGTGGAGCCCCTACCACGGCGCCATCTACTCGGTCGTCGAGGCCCTTGCGAAAATCGCGGCGGCGGGCGGCGACGCCTCGCAGGCGCGGCTCTCTTTCCAGGAGTACTTCGAGCATCTGGAGTTCGTGCCGGAACGCTGGGGACGGCCCCTCGCGGCGGTGCTCGGCGGCCTGAAGGCGCAACTGGAGTTCGGCACGGCTGCCATCGGCGGCAAGGACTCGATGTCCGGCACTTTCGAGCATCTGACCGTACCGCCCTCGCTGGTCTGCTTCGCGGTGGTTCCCGCGGATGCGCGCAAGGTGGTCAGCCCGGAGTTCAAGGGCGCAGGCCACGTGGTCTCGCTGCTGCCTGTCACCCGATTGGCGGACAGCACGCCGGACTTCGCAAAACTTCGCGAGAACTTCGCGCGACTGCATCAGGAAATCCAGGCTGGGCGCATTCTGGCGGCCCAGACGGTTGGATGCGGAGGTCTCGCCGTCGCCATCTCCAAGATGTGCTTCGGGAACCTCGTGGGCTTCGCCGGACCTGCGCCGCAGGAACTTGGCAGTTTCTTCACGCCCGACTACGGCGCCATCGTCGTGGAGTCCGAGACGGAACTCGACGGCTTCCAGGTGATCGGCCGCACCACCTCTGACGAGGCGATTCTCATCGAAGGCACCATGCGGATTCCGCTCTATGAGGCCATCCCTGCCTGGAAACGCCCTCTGGAGAAGATCTTCCCGACCACGGTCGCGGACCTGCCGATGGCCACCTGGTCGCCCTACGCCAAACGCAACGAGGCCAAGCCGACCATCAAGGTCGCCAAGCCCCGCGTGCTGATTCCGGTCTTCCCTGGCACCAACTGCGAATTCGACACCGCCAAGGCCTTCGCGAATGCTGGAGCCATTCCCGAACTCGTGCTGATTCGGAACCTCTCCGCCGCCGACATCGAGGACTCCGTCGCCAAGCTGGTCAAGGCCATCGAAAACGCGCAGATCGTCGCCTTCCCCGGCGGCTTCTCCGGCGGCGACGAGCCGGACGGCTCCGGCAAGTTCATCGCCACCACCTTCCGCAACCCGCGCGTCCGCGAGGCGATGGAACGGCTGCTCCGGGAGCGCGATGGTCTGATGCTGGGCATCTGCAACGGCTTCCAGGCGCTCATCAAACTGGGACTGGTGCCCTACGGCGAAATCCGCCCGGCACTGGACGCCGATGCGCCGACGCTGACCTTCAACAACCTCGGCCGTCACGCCGCCACGATGGTCAACACCGTGGTGACCAGCGTGAAGTCGCCGTGGCTGCGCCATGCGAACGTCGGCGATGTCCACGCCGTCGCGATTTCGCACGGCGAGGGCCGTTTCCACGCCACGTCCGAGCAGGTCGCCGAGCTGATTCAGAATGGCCAGGTCGCCTTCCAATATGCCGACTTGAATGGCCAGCCCGCCAATGCGATGCCGTGGAATCCCAACGGCTCCGTGGACGCCATCGAGGGCATCACCTCCTTCGACGGACGCATCCTCGGCAAGATGGGACACTCCGAACGCTCGTGGGACACCGACATCGGCAAGAACGTCCCTGGCAACAAGGAGCAGGGCATCTTCCTCTCCGGCGTCGAATACTTCGGATAACACAATTGGCCGGAAGCCTGTAAATTTGGGCTTCCGGCCTTTTGAAAAACGTTTATTCAGTGCGTCACTGCTGTCCGATAAAAAACCTTGTGCCTTGCGCCACGCGCTGCGGGGGCAAGAGCGAAGGAACTGAGTTCCTTCCCCTTTCCCCCACACCCCCTATCCCAAACCGCAGGGAATTTTATGCGGGACTGCCCGTGCCAACCGCAGTCTGGACGCCCAAAGTTCCCGCGAGGCGTCGGAATGTCAGCTCAGGGCTTC
>JAFYIW010000357.1 GCA_017538465.1 Victivallales bacterium | reverse complement strand
GTTGACGCGCGGGAACAAAGAGGAATTTTCGGCGAGGAACGTCGATTCAATTCATAACTAGTTAATAATAAATTAGATAGGAGTTTTTTGATGTTGAAATTGGCGAATTTGTTTGTGGATGGTGCGGTGGTGCAGCGTGATATGCCCATCGCGGTGTGGGGATGGTGCGCGCCGCGCATTCTGGTGACGGCGACTTTGGGCGGCAGCACGGCGACTGCGCCGTCGGCGCTGGATGGCCGTTTTGAGCTGCGGTTGCCGGCTTTGCCGGCAGGCGGACCCTACGAGTTGGTGGTCAAGGCTGGCGATGAGAGCGTTGTGGTGAAGGATGTTCTGGTGGGCGAGGTGTGGCTGGCCTCCGGGCAGTCGAACATGGAGTTCCCGCTGGCGACCTTCAATCTGAACGACCCGCTGGAGCAGACCGACCAGTATCTCGCCGAGGGCGGAGTGGATCCGCTACTGCGGATGGTCACGATTCCCCACCAGTCGCTGGGTACAGTGGAAACCACCATTGAGCCGCCGCTCAAGTGGGTGAAGTCCGGCGAGGACCGCGCGACGACGCGGGAGTTTTCGGCGGTGGGCGCGTGGTTCGCGCTGGCGCTTCGCAAACACCTCGGCGTGCCGGTGGGAATCATCCATTCCAGTTGGGGCGGGACTTACGCGCATGCCTGGACGAGCCGCGAGATGCTGCGCCGTCTGGAGTGCCGCAAGGCGATGAACGCCCGGCAGGATGCCGTTTTCAATGACGCCGAGACCTGGAATATCCCGCAATTGGAGCAGCTGGCGCAGCCGCCATCGAACAGCACGTTGCCGCAGGACTTCGACAAGGTGACCCGCAAGGACACGGGGAACCAGGGCTTTGCGAAGGGGTGGGCAGCTCCGGAATTCGACGACTCCGGCTGGAAGCTTTTCCTTGCGCCCGGGTCCTGGATGCAGCAGGAGGTCGGCAGGCACGGCGCGATTTGGGCACGGCAGGCAATCGAAATCCCCCCGGAATGGGCGGGATTGGACTTGGTGCTGCATCTGGGTGGCATCGACAAGCACGACCAGACCTACTTCAATGGCGAGTTGGTCGGCGCGACTGGCAAGGACTACGACGAGAAGTACTGGAACCAGCCGCGCGAATACCGCATCCCGGGACGGCTGGTGAAGGGCGGGCGCAATGTGCTGGCCATCCGCGCGTTCAGCTTCTATTTCGATGGCGCGTTCACCGGTCAGCCGGAGAACTACCGGCTGGAGCTGGCGGACCGTCCAGGCGCGATGCTCCAGTTGGCGACGGAGTGGAAGGCGAAACAGGAATACGAGATTGAGGTCTTCATTGTGCAAAGTGACGGCACTGCCTACACGCCGTTCAATCCGAACGCCTGCCATACGCTCTTCGACGGCATGATCGCGCCGTTGATCCCCTACGCGCTGCGTGGTGCGCTCTGGTATCAGGGCGAGACGGACCACAATACGATGCACTACGCCCGCGAATACGAGGTCACGCTGCCCGCGATGGTCGAGGACTGGCGCTTCCGCTGGGGACAAGGCGACTTCCCGTTCTACTTCGTGCAGATCTCCGGCTGGGCGGACACCACCGTCTATGACCGGGACATCGACGGCCGGCAGCTCTCGGCGTGGTGCGTGGTGCAGGATGTCCAGCGCCGCTGCGTGGATGCGATTCCGAACTCCGGGATGATCGCCATCGGCGATGTCAGCGAGGAACACGACATCCATCCGCACAACAAGCGCGACTACGGCAAACGCCTGGCGAGGCTGGCGTTGCACTACACCTACCACGTCCCGGGCATCGTGCCGGAGGGACCGCGTTTCCGCGAGGCGCGTCCCGAGGGTGCCGCACTGCGGGTGTTGTTCGACTGGGCGGAGGGGCTGCATGCCCTCGACGATCAGCCCGTGAAGGGCTTCGAGATCGCCGGAATGGACCGCAAGTTCGCGCCCGCCGAGATGAAGATCGACGGCACGAGCGTGGTGCTGACTTCGGCGGAGGTCCCCGCGCCGCTGTATGTCCGCTACAACTGGAAGCCATGGCCGGGCGATGACTGCGGTTTCCTGGTCAACGGCGAGAATTTGCCGTGTCCGGTATTCTGCAGCGTCAAAGTCTGGTGATGTGAAACGAAACGCATGTGGGATGCCGGACATGACTCGTGCGCGACGGCTGTCTGCGTCGGCACGCCAACGGGGTTTCCCGGGGGGAAGAGATGAGCGCCAAGACCGACCTTGAATTCACGCTGGTTTCCATTGACCTGCCGTTGCGTCGCCATCTGCCGCAGAGCACGCATCTCCTGAGCGCGACGCTCCTGTGGCCACGAGTCAGCATTGCCAGGAAGACCTCCGAGCAGGAAGTCCGTTTCCGCAAGGGGGTCTGCAATATGGAGACGGCGCCCTGGAATGAACGGATTCTCTTCAAGGAGTCCACCGAGGGGGTCTTCGCGTTGGCCATCTCCCTGACGGTCTCCGTCACTCGGATGCATCTGCGGACCTTCCGGCGCGCGTTGGCCGGGTATGCGCTGACCGCCGCCGGAGCGGCCATGGATGACTTTGGCCCTGCCGGCGAGGTCGCCGAGATGTCCATGAAGGCGATGGCGAAAATGGTGAATAATGCCTCGAAGGACCCCGAACTTTATGCACATGGCGCCATTGACCTGAATGCCGCAGACTATGCGACGAATGCCCCCCAGAATGTCAAGGTGAAACTCTATTCGGCTTTGGATTTGATGAAGGTCCATCGCCGCATGGCGGAGATTCCCCAGATAGGTGTCGCCGTCGTCTCTGTGCGTCGTCTTTGATGGCAGATTCGATGCGCGAGGCAGTTTCATGCGTGGGACCGCCGCGAGAAAAACAGAGCAGGCCTTCGGCTAGATGTTTCCCGTTAGGTTGAATTCATTTTGGATTTTCGCGGCCCTTTGAGTCATGGATGAGATTCAGCTCAAAATCGAAGATTTGCGGATTGCCTTCCGGCAGGGGACGAAGGCGATGCCGGCAGTGGATGCGGTGTCGCTGGAGCTGCGGAAGGGCGAAATGCTGGCGCTTCTGGGCGAGTCGGGTTCGGGGAAGTCGCTGACCGCATTGTCGTTGCTGGGGCTGCTGCCGCATCCGGCAGCGCAATTGTTGGGCGGTCATGCCTGGTTTGACGGACAGGACCTGTATATGTTGCCTGAGGCGGAGTTGCGGAAGATTCGCGGCCACCGCATCGCGATGGTTTTCCAGGAGCCGATGACGGCGCTGAATCCGCTGATGACGGTCGGCGACCAGCTTGGCGAGGTGCTTAGGACGCATTTCGAGATGCATGGCGGGGCGATTGCGAAACGCTGTGTGGAGCTGCTGGACGAGGTGGAGATTCCCGAGGCCGCGTCCCGCCTGAAGAGCTATCCCCACGAGTTGTCGGGCGGGTTGCGTCAGCGCGTGATGATCGCGATGGCGCTGGCCGGCGAACCCGAAATCCTGATTGCGGACGAGCCGACGACCGCCTTGGATGTCACCGTGCAGGCGCAGATCATGCGGCTTTTGACCCGCCTTCAGGAAAAGCACGGCACGGCAATTCTTTTCATCACGCACAACCTCGCGCTGGCGGCGCAGGGCGCTCAGCGCTGTGCGGTGATGTATGCGGGAGAAATCGTCGAGACCGCCACGGCCGAGGAACTCTTCCGTTCGCCACGTCATCCCTATACACGGCTGTTGCTGCATTCTCTGCCACGAAG
>JAFYIW010000356.1 GCA_017538465.1 Victivallales bacterium | reverse complement strand
TGCAAGGCAGCAGGCAAGATGCTGCACAGCGTGGGACGCCACGAGTGGCCTGGCGCCGTCTATGCCTTCGACCCCACGATGGAGTGGCGCTCGGAGGACATGAAGACCGCCATGGAGCACTATATCAAGCGCCTCAAAATCGAGATTGACCGTGCGCACAAAGTCGCCAGGCGCGCCGCCTTCGGCGACGCCTCGGGCGGCCACCGCTACTGCTACATGGCAGGCGCCGAATTCATCCGCACGGAGACGATGGTTCCACACACGCAGCACCTCTGCTCCCAGGCGCGCCCCGCCGCCGAGACCCTCGGCAGCGGCGAATGGGGCGTCCACATCGCCATCCAGCACTGCTATCAGCTCTACTCGGAGACGCACCTCGGCCAGTACTTCCTCTCCATCTTCCAGCCCTGGATGATGGGCGCAAGCATGATTTACGAGGAGGACAGCCTCTTTGAGCTTTTCAAGGAGGAGCGCCAGGCGTGGGACGACGCACTGACCAAGGGCAAGCGTGACATGACGCGCGATTTCTACCGCTTTGTGAAGAGCCATCCGCGCCAGGGGCGTCCCGTCCGCAGAATCGCCTTTGTGGAAGGCCGCTACGCCGCCCCCTTCAACGGCTTCATCTGCGATACGCAGCAGACCCCCGACTACTCCGTCTGGGGGCTTTTCGGCAGCACCTACTCCTGCTGGGGCCACCGCCAGCCCGAAAAGTGCCGCCAGCTGCTAGATGTGCTGATGCCTGGCGCAAGCACGCAGCCGTTGCGTCAGGATTACACCAAGCGTCGCTTCTTCTTCTCTGGCACGCCGTATGGCGATTTCGACGAGGTGCCCACCGAGGCCTCCGCCGACTACCTGAACCAGTACTCCCTCCTGCTTCACCTCGGCTGGAACACGATGATTCAGGAAGACTACGACAAACTGGCCTCCTTCGTCCGCCACGGCGGCACCCTGCTCATCGGTCTGCCGCAGTTCTCCACTCACGTGCGGCGCGAGTTCCTGGAGGAGATGACCGACCTCGCCCTCTGGAACGGCGGTGACTTGTCGCAGCTTTGCGGCGTGAAGGTGCGCGGCATCGCCGAGAGCTTCAGCGGCGACTGGAACTGCGCGGAGCGCGAAGCCTACCCCGTGCCTGACCTCTCGGGCATCCCCAGCAAATCGGTTGACGAAGATGGTCCCTGCCATCTGGCGGACGTGGAGCTCTGCGGTGCCGTCCCGCTGATTTGGGACAGCGCCACGGGACGCCCCCTGGTCGTCACCTTCAACTACGGCAAGGGCACCGTCTATCTGCTGACCGCCTACGCCTACCCTGGCCACGAGGCTCTGCGCAAGGTCATGGGTGCCCTGGTGGCGAAGCTCTGCGGCGACCATCTTCCCGAGTGCCATGTGGAGGACCCCAGCCGCGAGCTCTTCTGGAACGAATGGCTGGACTCAAAGACGGGCGTCAGGCAGCTGATGCTGCTCAACACCGACTGGACCACGGCGGGCAATGTCAAGCCCGTCACCATCCACACGCCGCACGATTCCTGGCAGACCACGGTTGTGGAGCGCCAGCCCAAGTTCATCTGGATTCTGCCCGACGGCACTTCCATTGAGCCTGAGGATTGCGTCAACCTCTGGCTGCAGTTTACATCAACTGGCAAGGGGAAGGCCACCAAACTGCGCATCACGGCGCATGGCATCGGCAAGCAGACGCTTCTCATCCGTCAGCTAACAAAGGATGGCAGCGTTTTTTCGCAGAAAAAGCAGCTTGACTTCACCGCCAGCACCTGTTTGGAACTCGTTTTGTGATACTCTGGAGGACTTATGCAACCACTGGAAAATCTGTCTCCCATCTCCCTGAATGGCAGCTGGGAGTTTCGGTTCGAGGAGGGAAAAGCGCTTGAAGAAGTCGCGGATCCCGCGTTCGAGGCGACGGACACGATGGTCGTTCCCGCCTGCTATGACATCTTCCCGAAGTGGTATCTCAAGCGCGGGACTGGACTGTATCGCCGCACCTTCACCCTGCCACAGCCAGTGAAGAACGCCTGGCTGGTGGTCGAGGGCATGGGACTGCGGGGAGATTTCCGTATTGACGGGAAACCACTGGGCATCCATCCCTATCCCTACGCACGGTTGGAGCTGGAGACGGGGCCCCTGGACGCTGGAACGCACGTGCTTTTCGCCGCTCTGGACAACCGATTGGATTGGGAGACCGTCAAGCTGGTCCGCCCCTACTACGACTTCTACCTCTACGGCGGTTTCTACCGTGGGGTTTCGCTCGTCTTTGACCGCCGCAGGCTCTTTGTCCGCACCCGCGATTACAGAAGCGGTTGCATCGAGCTGGAGGCGGTGGATTTCCCCACTGGCGATTTTACAGCGGAGCTGTGCTTTGACGATGCTCGTAGCGTAAAGGTTGATTTTCGAGAGAATCGCGCCACGGTCTGCGTCCCGCAGTTCAAACTGTGGACACCTGAGCACCCGAATCTCCATCGCGTGACGCTGAAAGCCGAGGGCATGGCTCCGCTTTCCGTCCGTTTCGGCATTCGGGAGATCAAGGCGGAAGGACGCAGAATTCTGCTGAATGGAGAACCCATCTTCCTCAAGGGGGTGAATCGCCATGATTCGCACATTGAGTTCGGTGTGGCAACCTCCGAGAGCCAGATGCTGCGCGATTTGCAGCTCATCAAGTCCCTGAACGCCAATTTCATCCGTGGGGCGCACTATCAGCAGTCGCAGCGTTTTCTGGACCTGTGCGACGAAATGGGCGTGCTCGTCTGGGAGGAATCG
>JAFYIW010000355.1 GCA_017538465.1 Victivallales bacterium | reverse complement strand
GGGGGATTCGTTAGAAAAAAGCCTCAAGTTTTTTCGGCGATTGTCTCGAAAAATGAAGCCGATTTCACGACTCGGAGAACTCGCCTTTGATGCCCAGCGTTGAGCCGTTCTCCTTGACAATGCGTTCGAGGCTTGTGTCGAAGGGCGAGGACGATTCTGCATCAATGTCCAACTTCAAGGTGACTTTCACCTCGGTTCTTGACGCGAAATGCTGGATGACCTCTGACATGATGTCTTGAAATTTCAATCCGCCGGAAATCGGATCAAGTTCGATGGTTCCAAAATAATGCCGATGGGGAATTACTCCAGGTCTCGTTACAGGCCCGGACAGGCCGTCGTTGCCCTTTCCAGTTCCAGCGGGGGAAGGTGTCTCATGGGTGCCACCAGCTTGAGAAGCGGCAGGCTGCTGGGCATGAGCCGCCTTGTATTCCTCGGCCGTTTCCTTTGCAATCAGCAGCGCATTCTGGTCCACGCCCAGGCTGAACATGGGGCTGGCATATTCAAAGCCCAGATACTTGTCCCCTTCCTTGCCCATTGCGTAGCCGAAGAAGTCGCCCTTGGATACTCCATCACAGACCGTGCGGGTAAAGACCTCCTCATTCAACAACCGAGGCATCTGGAAGTAGTTGCAGCAGTCCTGCCAGACCTTCTGCAATGGTATTTCCGTCTGGCCGTTGGTGAAATAGGTCTTTTGGAGAAGATTCTTCAGATGGACAGGGGACCAGTTGAGGACAATGACCTGCTCCTCGCATAGCATTTTTTCAACAGTGGAGGCGATGCTGCCCCCGCTTCCCGTCCCGATTTTCCGAACCTCGAAAGTGGTGTCGCGCTGGCCGCTTTGCGTCGGTTCCAGGACAAAGCGATAGCACTCCAGCAGTTCTTGCTTTAGAATCTGATATGCCAGGTCTTTTTCCTTGCGGGTCTGCTTTGCCTGGAATGTGCCAAGGTCAATGCGTCCCTCATCGATGTCCGTGACAATCTCTCCCCAGGCCAGATACGTTCGCGCCTGGTCAACCACACGGGACACGACATTCAGATCCGGCACCAGGAACAACAGCCGATTGCGGTGGATGCGCGGTTGCTCGCCACGTTGTTCCAGAATTTTCCTGGCGGCATCAAAGGCCAATTTCGGATTGGCTTTGGCGTATGCCGTGAGCTGGTCTAGCGGAAGCACAACAAGGCGGGGGCCACTGCCAATGTCATCCGGGATATCCTCATGAGGCGTGAAGACATGCACTCCGCTGAAGAACTGACCGCGCCCGCAAAGTTGTCCCATCAGTTCCTTGACAGTCTTGTTCAAGACGGATGTCTCGACCTTCAACTTTCGGCTCTCCATTTCACGCCGGAGATTGGGGCGTGTGTCAAACCAGAAGCGATCCACGTCCGCAAAGAGATAGTGCAGTCTGTCCCGAAGCCGTTTCAGCACATCCTCGTAAATGCCGAGCGTCTGGCCGGGGATGGCGCATCCCAGCAGGATACGCTCCATGGTGACTCCGCGCACTCCTTGCTTCGAAGAGGAAGGTGCGCTGCCCAGGAAGATGGTTCTGCTCGCGCGGGTGGCCGCGAAGATGCTTCCAGAACGGGTGTCGGCGCCGTCAATTGCGGTTGGCTCGGAGTCTGGGCCGTCGATTTCCTTTTCAATGATGGGATCCCAGCCCTGCGGCAAATAGCCAGTGCTTTTGTTGCGAACATTCACATCCGACAGAGGAATGGAACCAGGCATGATCATCGGGTCCTGGTCGTTTGCGTTCCAAAGGCGATGGATGATGATGGCCATATATTGCAGGACACCACGGGTTCTTTGGAAACTATCGAGGGTCGACCAATCTTCGTACAGGCGGTCAAAGAACTCCGGATGAATGGGATAGGACTTCTTCATCCGCTCCAAATAACGGCTTTCCTGGACTTCCGGCGGAAAGCGGTCCTTGTGCTTGCGGTAGAAGTTCGCATATTCCTGGCAGACGGTCTCCATCTCCGTAGCATCGCCGAGGTCCTCGAAGAGCCTTCGGCGCACAATCTCAAACGCCTCGTCCGAGCCAACCGGCTTCCAGACATTCTCCAGGCGAGCGAAGTATTTCTCCAAGGTGTTCAGCGCAACCCGTCCAAAGGTACCCGTAGCCTCGGTGTCAGACTCCGGCAGAGAGGCCAAAAGGATGGCGTTCGGGACCGCTTTCACGCTTTCCATCAGAATCTGCATGAAGGAGATGTTGCTCTCGAAGCTCCCCGCCGTCAGCTCCTTGGAATTGTCCAGTTGTCGGAAAAAGGCAACCAGCTCGTCGCATAGCAGCACACAGGGGGCGGCTTTCCTCAGCACTTCAATCATGATCTCTTTGCCGGGTGCCGTCCCGGCCGAATCGCTGGGGGCTACCATTTCGTAGCCTTCGGCTCCGAGCAGCTGGTAGGCCAGAAGTCCCCAGATGGTGCGGATGGTCAGCGCCCCGCGCTTGACTGGCTGGTTCGGTGAAAGGTCATTTCCATCAATGACGGCGAGGTTCGCCTGGGGCAATTCGGTGATTCCCGCCTCGTCCAGCAAAGCCGGAATGCCCGCCAGTTTCTCCGTGGGAACCTTCCTGGTGACGAGGTGATAGACGGCCAGCAGCGTATGCGTCTTGCCGCCGCCGAAGTTGGTCTGGAGCTGAATGACTGGGTCGCCGCCCTTGCCAGCCAGCCGTTGTGCCACGGAAATGAGCAGCAGCCGCATCCCCTCGGTGATGTAGGTGCGGGCGAAGAACTTCTTCGCATCCAGATATTCCGGGGCAGCATTCCCGGCCAGGACATTGCGGAGGTCGGCGGCGAATTCCGCCTGCTTAAGCGTGCCTTCCAGGACATCCCGGTGCGGCTTGGCGATTTGTCTCCAGGGCTTCATTGTGCGGTTCTCCCAAATCGATTCTTCAGTGCGTTGGAAGCCAGGACTGGTCTAAGAAATTCCAAAACTTCATCCCAAGACATGGTCTGGCTCACAGGGGACGAATCTATCCATCTCCCGCTAACATTTCCTAAAGCAGCTTCTACTGTTTTACGGGGAAATCGTGCAATTGTTGAGTCGTAAAAATCTTTCGCAGATTGCAAATGTTCGGAGAAAACAAACGATTTCCAACAACATACGAGTTCTTCATGTGGTTTGATGTCAATTATTTCAAAATTTGCAAAGAAACGTTCTTTAGGTTTCCCCCATGCTTTTTCCAATAAACTTATTGCCGCTACATCCGATTTCGGCGCACTGTAGCCAAAAATCGTAACAGCCATTGCTTTAGACATAAAGTAACGGGCTGCTTCCCATGCATTTTTAATGGCAAAATCAGAAGAGTAATCTTTATGCGAGGTTGGATAAATTAATTTTACAGGAGAAAACGGCCTTTGACATTTACCACATATTTTCCCCATCCGACCATATTCAGAATCACTTTGACATTCCCCTTCTGTGACATTTCCATGAAGGAAAAAGAAATTAGGCAATTTGGTTTTGATGCTAGCACTTGCCAATTTTGCAATAACCCTGTCTCTAGCCTGTAATAACAATGAATCCCAGTTGAAAGATAGGATGCAATCATTGGGACCCAAGCACAGAAAAAGAAGGTCGTAAATTGTGATTTCATCAGGCAGATAGTAATTTTGAATTTCATTTGAAATAATTAATTCCAATTCGTTGATTGTATTCCATTCCCCCTTTTCTTCTAAATAACAATATATTTCTTCAATATTAGTCAAGACAATGTTCTGTTTTTTTAACAGTTCAGAAATTTCTGGCAGATTTATGAAGTCATTCATCACAGGGATTTGGTGGCCTCTATACGCAGGATGCGATAAAGTGGCTCGGCTCGCACCAGCACCCAATATAACAACATGTGAGTATTCCTCAGCATCCGCCTGATTCAAGAGTGATTTAGATGGATCCAGGAGTTGTGTGCGCCTCACTAGCTCACACCACTCGGCTACCTGCTCTTTGTGGCTTTTGGTAAGGTTAATACTATCTATGAAGTTGCACATCATGGAGAGAACACATCGTAGCTGTCAAATTATTGGGCAACACCTTAAAGTTTTAGAAAACTAGTTGTAGTCCATCGGGGTTATTGAACACTTTCGCCAACTCTTGTGACTTTCCAATGTTTCGACGGATTGATTTCGATGCTCTCGATGCGGATGTTCGAGCAGACACCCTCCAGCAATTCACGCAATTTGGCCTTCATGGTTTTCATGTCATGCAGTCTTTTCTGCGTTGGGAATATCGGATTGAATTCCCAATGGAATACAACGACTTTCCCGAAGTTCCCTGTTGTGGATATAAATGCCAGTTCATCAGCATCTTTTGAAACTTGTCCAATCATTGCATAACCATCAAAGGAATCTGCCATTTTCTTTGCCGTGTCCACGGCCAAAGTCAGACTGTAATCTCCCTTCAGGTATTTCCCCTCATGGGTGATTGTCTTGAAGTCCTTGACCTCTGTGAAAAATAGTTCCGAAGTCTCCGGAACGGCAAAGATGAAATCCACAGCCTTCCTATCCGGGTGCTGGAGGATATGAAGGTAGCTATCCCAGACTTCATATCGCGTTGCCCCAGAGGACTGGCCAAAATCAAAGGACAAGTCCCCTTCCACCAGTGGGTTCTCGAAAAATTCCTCCATCTTCCTCAGACCTCCTCGGAAAGATAGCGGTCAGACTGTTTCATGTCCTCGTCAAGCAACAGAATATTCTTCAACGCAGACAATGTATTTCCCTGCTGGGGCACCTTGCCCTTGCGCAAATCGAAGAAACGCACGCCTTCTTTGATTTTCTGTTGTGCGAGAACGATTTCCAGTTCATTCAGCAAAAAGAGGCTATGGGTTGTGATAAAGATCTGGATGTCCAGTTTTGACAATTCCACAATGATTATGGCAATTAATTGAATCAACTGGGGATTGAGATTGGCTTCCGGCTCGTCCCACAGCAGGACTGCCCCTTCGCGTAGGCTGCCATCCAGGATGAGCTGGAGGAGCATGCCAATCTTCCGCCACCCCTCGGCAATCATGTCGATTTCCCAGTTGAGTCCGGCAGGCATGTCCTTCCCATGATAGTAAAAACGCTCATTCTTCAAGATGATCTTGCCGTTGATGGAGTTTTCCAACGAGGCGATAATGGATTTCAACATCACAGATAATCCATTTCGCTGTGGCATGCCTAGTTTTCCAATTGTGTCGTCGTATGTGGAATCATACGGCAAAATGAACTCTTGCCGCAAGGCCAGATAATGCGGGAAGATGCTCAGCAACTCACGGCATGGGAAAAAGACACATTTCGGCAAGGCCTGCAACGGAAAAAGGCCTTTGCTTTTAGCTCTTTTATTGGAGAAACACGCCTCTTCCATGGAAAAACGGGCCTGGTAATCGTAGGCCTCGTCCCCAAAAGCCGTTCGCATGTCAATGGTTGCTTCCATCTTGCCCAGGAAGAGTTTTTTCAGGCTCGACGGATTGCTCAGTTCGGCAACGGAACCGGTGATTTTCTTGTCATGGGGAACCGCATCCCAATTCAGCAAATCTCCAAAGTCCGAAACATTGAACACGGAAAAAAAGGATTTCAGCTTTTCCTGAGATGCCTCGACAAGACAACGATTCTCAAATTGATTCCCGTCCTTCTTCTGCAATTCACGCATGAATTTGCTCATGGCATAGATCGCCTTTAGAAGATGCGTTTTCCCAGAACCATTGTTGCCGACAATGATGTTCAGATTCGAGCCGAACTTGAAGTGTGCCTTTGCGAAGGTCGTGAAATTTGTCAGTTTTAGTTCTTGAATCATCTTCAGCCCTCCTTAGAGCAGTTCCAGCTGCTCGGGTTTGCTCTTGCTGTAATCCATGCTGGCTGCGACAATGGCGGACCAGCTGGTCATCAGTTCATTGTAGTGCCTGGCCTCCTCGGCGTCTCCCTTGCGTTCGCACATCGTGTAGAGGAAGTAGGCCAGTTGCCGGACATCCTCGGCGACCTCCGGCATCCGGGAGAGCAGTTTTCCCGCCGCGCTCTCTCCGGAGCGGTTCAGCACCCGCACGAGGTGATGCAGGGCCTCCCAGGTCGGGCGGTTCTTGTCTTTGCCAGGGTCGTAGTCCTCCGGGTAGTCCTGCCAGTTCAGCAGTTGGACCTTGCCGCCTTCAGCCAGCAGGACGCCCGCGTTCCTCACGCGCTCCACGCTCGTGCCCTTGGCGCGTGCCAGCACATCCGCAAGGCCGTAGGCGTTCTCCCCCCAGCCGTTCTGCTGGAACCAGTCGTTGCAGAAGAGCGTCTCCGCGTCAAAACCCACGCCGTCGGGATTCAGGCAGTCCGTAATCTGGCGGTTGATTTCCATCATCGCCTCGTGGACGCTCATCGACGTGCCGTCCGCATTCAAGACCGCTTTGTATTTTGAGAAGATCTCCATGCCGGGGCCGATGGCCGCCTGTGCCAAATCGACAGGTGCAATCGGCGAACTTACGCCATCCTGCCCCATCATCGCCCGCAATGCCTCCGGCATCCTCTCGCGCAGTTCCGACAGGAACTCACGGCGCCCAACCTCCTCCGCATTCTCCGAACGACGACGGCACACAAGGACTATCGAAGAGGCAAGCATATTCGCGTTGTTGCCTACCAGGCGGTTACCCAATTCCGTGCGCATCGGCCAAGTGCCTGTGATTTCAAAACCTGCGTTCATTACTGCTTGCAGGAAGGTCTCCCAGCCAGTATTGCCTGTGCCTTTTTCATCGGTATCGGAGGACTTAAAGGCATAGTAGATGGTGACAGGAAAGGCCGGATGCGCCTGAATCGCCAGTTTGTGCATCGCTGCCGTCATACCATTCAGAAAGAATAACTCTGCTGCTTTCTTGTTACCGTGACGATAGACAGTGGCAATCAGTTCCTCTGCTTTTGGCACCGCCAATGTTGCAAAGAGTTCAGGATAGATTTCCCGCAACGACCTCCGCATCCACACGTAGAAGAAATCCGACAAATCTGCATAAGAGATATTATCATAATACGGAGGATCCGTCGAGATTATTTTTGTCGTGGAAACATGCTGCGATTGAGCATCAGACTGGAAAACTCTGCCCTTCAATGGAGAATGGAAACGATTCAAAACTTCAATCATACTGCCAAGAGATGTGGTGTAATCTCCAGCTGCACAATTAAAGACATTGTTCTCTGCAAAATCCCAAAGCATTGGAATTGCCTGACGTCCAAACATACCCACAACTTGAGTTTTATCATTTTTCCATCGACATAGTGAATTACACGCATCGGACAAGCGGCTTACTCCCATCGTCAAATACACAGCGAGTGCATCCCCGTATGCAGTTGCTCCCGCCCCACCGTCGCGTAACCGAATCTCGTCATCAGTCATGCCAGCGGCTTTCGCGGCGGAAATGACCTTCACACGCACTCCTTGCACCAAGTCCGAGAAGGTATTTAATGCCACAAGTTGACGTGGTGTAAAGAGATCCCCCCAGACAAAGAAACCATATCCGCGTCCGCTGACTAAATCGGTGGATTTACGATTCATTTCACCTAATGGTTTCCATGAAGGAACTGCCTGTTTGGCAATTAGCTCGTGTTCTTTTTGGGGCGAGATATAGACACGCCCATGTTCACTTTCACACACCATTGCCATCATGCGTTCCCCTAAACGACCAGACATACTCTCATCTTTGATATATTTTCCTGAAATTGGCGTGTTAGACATAATACATATAAAATCGGAACCTTTTCCGCCAAGCTTAGTTCCGTTCTCGGCCTCTTTGGGCGGTTTGCCGACCTTGACCACGAAATGGTAGTGTTTCCCTTCGATGACGGGCTGGACGTATGCGTCGTGGCCTTGCTTTTTGGCGAGGACGAATGTGGAAGCCAGCGGGACATCCACATCGGAGAAATCCGGGTGGGGAGATTTTACGGTTCGCGCCCAGAGCCAAGCAATCACCGTCAGTTTCTTGCCTTTCAAGCCAGCCAAATCCGGCCGTTCCTTCACCATCTCAGCGGTAATTTCCACCTGCGGATAGAGGTTCCCGATACGCTTCTGCGCCTCCTCGCGCATCCAATGGCCGTAGCGGCGGACATCTTCGGCAAGACCAGTCGCGCCGGGCCATTCCTTGAACATATCCGGCTGCATTTCGTCTGTCGGCACTGGCCCCATGGGCTTGATGCCTACGAAGCGCGGTGGAATCTCAATCATCGCCTTGTTGATCATCACGGCGACGGGATTCAGGTCGGACGCGTAACTTTCCAGGCCCAGTCGCTGCGCCTCCAGCGGGATGGCCCCGCCTCCTGCGAATGGGTCATGGAAGGCCGGGAGTTTTTCCGGGTCGAAGCCTGGTTTTCCCTTGTTCAGTTCGCAGGTCTCGCGCCAACTCTTGCGGATGGCCTTTCGTGCCCGCTCCAGAACCTCCTCGTTGGTGGTGTTCTCCCACTTCACCAGTTCGCGGATGATGTCAAAGAGCTCCTCGCGCTTTGCGGCGGCCTGCTCCTTGGTCAGCCCCTTCGACCAGCCTCTTTCTCCGCCTGGGTCATTCACCATCTGGGCAAAAATCACCGCCCGTGCGGCCGCCAGAGGACGTCGCGCCCACCAAAGGTGCAACGTGGAGGGATGACCATGCCGGATGGACTTCTCGCGGGAAGCCTCCCGGTTGATGTCCTCCAGCGGCAGAGCCACCTCGATGAGTTTTTTGGGGGATTTGATGTTGGGCATGGTTGTGGTATGACTAAGAAAGGGTTTGCTCAGGCGGGACGGCTTTCCGGAGAAGCAGGGCGATGTCCTTGTTGATGCTCACGTCATCCAAGTCCGGCTCGCGTTCAAAGGGATTCCGAATGTAGTAGGGTCCCTCGTAGGAATCGCCGTCCACCAGCACGATGGCGAGGATGAACTTGTCCCTCTGGTTGATGGCGTAGCAGATTTCATTGCGGGTCACGGTGATCGTTTCCGCACCCTTGGCACGGCCCTTGACTTCGATGTGACGCGCATTACGAATCGGCTCGCCGGACCTGACCGGGTAGCGCGATGTGACGTCCCAGCCGCATTTCAGAGCTGAGACATCCGTCACATCGTTGCCGAAAGACTGCTCCAAGTCCATGACGGCCTTCATGGCCACCTGTTCGACATGTTTGCGCTGCTCCGCGTCCGCGCAGAAAGTCCCCGTGCCGGTCGCCTGGTTGAGCAGCCCCTGCGGGATGACCAGAATCCCGCCGAGAACCACAGGCGTCTTGGAGACGATATGGCGCATCTGCTCCAATTCGCGTTCACGGTTCTGCAAACGTGCGGTCAGCATTTCCGCTGTCTGCCGTGCATTGGCTGGCTGGACACGAGGCTGTTTCCCCGCCGCCACGGCCTGCTCGAGTTCGAGCATGCGTCCCGTCCAGTAGTTGATAGCCTTGGACAGCCGCTCTCGCACGGCCTGGTGGATTTTGTCCACTTGGGCGATGCGGCGCTTGCTGACATCGTCAAAATGCTCCTTCGCCAGATTCGCGGATGCGTATTGGATGGCGACGCTCTCCAGATTGGCGGCAAGCCAGGCCTGGCTACGAATGTCCTTCGCAAGTTCCAACGCCTTGGCGGATGGCTCCTGGAGATCCAGGTGCGGGGCCCAGCCCGCGTTCCGTGCCGTGCCGTCCGGCAGTAGTCGCACGAACTGCATTCGGCGGGAGACCAGCTTTTCCGCTTCTCCTTCGCAGACTCGATGGTCCACCATGAAGAGCAACGACGGCGTGGTCCCTTCGTCTGTAGGGTCCACCATGACCGTCCCCGGCTTCAGCAGTTGCCGTTTCTCCAGCAGGATGTAGTTGGTCAGGGAGTGCATCAGCGGATGTCCTGGATGGATAAGCGTGGCCTCCTCGTTGCTTCCGGCAGGACGGACCTGGGACTTCTCAAAGCAGATTCTGGAGTATTTCCTGGCGATTGGGAGACGATTTGTCGCCACGACGCGATGGTTTTCCCTGATGCACGAAGGGACATTCGGGATTTCAAAGCGGCCCGCTTCGCGCTGGCGCAGTTCTCCTCCGACAGCCTCGAAGGCCGCCTTGAAGAAAGCCCTCACGAAACATGGCTGGAGTTTCCGTGCCTCGGCCATGTCCATTTCGTCTCTGATGGCATAGAGCATCTCGGGAGTCATCGCCTGCTCGACCAGGGTGTTTCGCCGGATGATTTCCTTCAAGCGCTCCGTGTCCATCGCGGAGGCGACCTTCTCGGTCATCCAGTCCTTCGCCCCTGGCATCTGGCCACGGCGGATTGCCTCCACAATCAGGTCCTTTAGTTCGTTTCCCTCGAAAATCTCCCCAAGGATGTCAAAGACACGCCCGCCCAGGGCCTTGCGCTCCATCTCCAGCTTGGCGAAGAGCGTCTGGAAGACATCGCCCTCACGGGTCTCACCGGCCACCAGGTTCCAAAGATGGCAGGTCTCCGTCTGCCCGATACGGTGGATGCGGCCGAAACGCTGCTCCAGGCGATTGGGATTCCACGGCAGGTCGTAGTTCACCATCAAGTTGGATTTCTGGAGGTTCACGCCTTCCCCTGCCGCATCGGTGGCGACCAGCACCACGACATCCGGATTGTTGCAGAACTCCTCCTGGATTTTCTTGCGCACGTCACGGTTGGTTCCGCCATGGATGGTGCGGATGGCATCCACGCCGCCCAGGAGTCCGGCAATCCTTCCAGCGAGGTAATCCAAGGTGTCGCGATGCTCGGTGAAGATGATCAGTTTCCGCATCCGCCCGTTGGCGTCGTGCATTTCCGGACAGCCCTGAAGCACCTCCGACAATTTCTGCCATTTGCAGTCCACCCCGGATTGCACAACCTTCTCTGCCTCGGTTTCCAAGCACCTCAGGCTTGCGATTTCCTTTTCCAGTTCGGCTGCCGTATTGGCTGCGGTGGAGCGGTCGATGATCTTGTCCACAACCCCTTCGTATTCCTCCGGGGTGAGTTCGTCCTCCAGGTCATCCCAGTCGGCGGGCAAATCCACTTTCTTTTCAAAGGCAATGCTGTCGCCATCCGTCTCCAAGATTTGCTGTCCGCGGGCGACCGCCTTCTTCTCACGCAATTGACGTTCCAGTCGCTCACGTCGTCGGCGGAGGGACTGGTGAATGGCCGCCGGGCTGGAAGCCAGCCGCCGCTGGAGCATGGTCAGGGCAAAGCCGACCTGGTGGCGGCGCTGCCCGTCCAAGTCATCTGCCCGGTTCATTTCCTCGCAGACATACTGGGTGACATGGGCATACAGGGCCGCCTCCGCATCCGAGAGTTTGTAGTTCAAAGTGTAGGCCAGGCGTTCCGGGAAGAGCCGTGTGCCGTCGAATTTCAGCAGTTCCTCCTTGACCAGGCGGCGCATCACATCCGAGACCTCCAGCCTTGCGCCATCCCGCGATTCGCCATAGAAGCGGTCGGCGTCCAGCAAGGCCAGCCACAACTGGAAATCGGCATCCTTGCCGTTGTGCGGCGTGGCGGTCATCAGCAGAAGGTGACGGGTTTTGCTTCCCAGCAGTTCACCCAAACGGTAGCGTTGCGTCTTCTCAGCCTTGTTCCCAAAGTAGTGTGCCGAGAGCTTGTGCGCCTCGTCTATGATGACCAGATCCCATTGCGTTGCCTGGAGTTTCAGTTGAAGTTCCTCCGAACGGGCGAGCTGATCCAGCCGGGCAATCAAAAGGTCCTCCTCGGCGAAATAGTTCCCGGTGGAGGAATGCTCCTGCAACTCGCGGCTGAATATCTTAAACTCGAGGTCGAACTTATCCCGCATCTCGTCCTGCCACTGTTCCGTCAAGGAGCCAGGCGCGACAATCAGCACGCGCTGGGCGTCGGCGCGCATCAGCAGTTCCTTGACCAGCAGTCCCGCCATGATGGTCTTGCCGGCTCCAGGGTCGTCGGCCAGCACAAAGCGAAGCGGCTGCTTGGGCAGCATCGCCTCATAGACGGCGGAAAGCTGATGCGGCAAAGGCTCGATATTGGACGTGTGGACGGCCATCATGGGATCGAAGGCGAATCCCATTTGAATGCGCAGAGCCTCCAGAGCCAGTTTGAAATCATGGCTGGGAGAGTCAAAAGACCAGGCCAAACCGGATTTGGCCATTTCCAGGGACGCCTCGTCATCGCGATAGAGCAGACGCTCATGCAATGCGCCATCGGGTGTCTTGAAATAAACTCCAATGGCATCCTTTCCGATGGTGTCCACCGCCTTCACAGTGGCGATTTCCCCCGGAATCAGTCCGACAATTTGGGCTTTTGGTTTGATGTCTTCGAGTTTCAGCATAGGAAAAGTTCTCTTTATATCCTTTTAATATAATGCATATACCACAGTAGGCGAACAGTTGTCGCTGAAATAGACTTCGCCCAGCGAATATTTACCTACACTAGTGTCCCGTAAAATAACAGAACACTAGTGATATAATTCCCCAAAGGCAGTGCATCCCATCCACACACCCTGCATCGTCGCTCAGTAGTTGTAGTCCACGGCCTCGGGACGGCCGGACTGCGCGGAACGAATCGCCGCATCCGCAAAGGCCACCGTTCGGGTTCCCTGATAGACATCCGTGGCACAGGGCACGCCCGCATCCAACGCGCTCGCGAAGTCCTTCAACTCGCTGGTGACATTGTGGTTGGCAATCGCGACCGGGATGTCATTGAAGGCCATGGTTCCGGTCGGCTCACGCAGTGCCTTCTCGCTGATCTGGATATGGTCGCTGGTGTTGTCGCAGATGATGGTTCCTTCGGTGCCGTAGATGACCGTCCGCATCGTGTAGGGTCGTTTCACGCCGGTGGAGACGAAGATGCGGCCCAGCACCTCGTTGGGGAATTTCGCCACGGCGACTCCGGTGTCCGGCGTCGGCCAGTCGGGCATGAAGATGTGGTTCATATAGCAGAAGACCTCGGTAGGGTCGCCCGCGATCCATCGCGTCAAATCCAGCGCGTGGCATCCGCCGCCCAGGAAGCCCTGCCGTTGGATGGCGGGATCCTTCCGCCATTCGCGGTAGCCTTTTGCGAACTCGTAGTCGTGGGCATATTCGCTCTCCAGATAGACGAGCCGGCCGATGCGTCCCGCCTCCACCAGCGCCTTCGCGGTGCGGAAGCCCGGGGCATATCGGCACACCTGGCCAGTCATGAACTGCCGTCCGCTCGCCTTCACCGCCGCGATGATCTGTCGGCAGTCCTCCAGCGTGAGCGCCAGCGGCTTCTCGCAAATCACGTGCTTGCCCGCCTGCAACGCCTTCACGCACTGCTCCCGATGGAAGTTGTCGGGGCTGGCGACAATCACGATGTCCGCATCCGAATGATATATTTCGTCCTCCTCGCGAGCCACTGTGATGCCGGGGCCGGTGACCCTTTCGCGGGGGATATAGGTGTTCTCCTCGTAATACTTGTCATAGACCATCACGAGCTGGGTATTGGGCAGTTCCCTGACCGCCATCGCCCATCTCGACCCCATCCCCAAACCAATGACCGCTACTTTATACATGATTTCTCCGTTAAAAGAGTGACTGTTCTGGATAGATACGTTACTTTAATATGCAAATAACGACTTTCCCGCCTTAGAAGTTTACAAGGACTCAAAACCGACATGAAAACAATCCGCGCATTTGCCATTGCCCTCCTGATTTCGTCCATGCTGTTTGCGGCGGGGTGGGATTTTCCGCGACAGGACAACAAGCATATCACGCTTGACGAGATACCAAACTGGGGTTCGGAGGGGTTCACTGCGGAGGTATGGTGCCGGCCCGACGAGGCGGACTGCGGCTATGCGGTCTTAATGCAAGGCTCGTTCGGACTCCCGAAGTTCGAGGGGGAGAACAGCTACCTCGACTACCTGAAGCTGACGGACGGCGCCGAACCCTCTGCCAGGTTTAAACTACCGTTGGAACTGGGCAGGTTCCACCACTACGTCATGACGGGCACGCCAGAGCAAATCTGCCACTACCGCGACGGCAAGCTATTGCAAACTCAAAAAGGCCCTGGCATTCCCAAATACACCTCCACCAGTCCGTTCTATGTTGGCAGTAGCAATGGCTGGCATCACCAGGACTTTGTCGGCAATGTCGCCCTCATCCGCCTCTACAGCCGTGCCTTGACGCCCACCGAAGTCGCCGCCCACTACGGTTTGCTACAGGCCAGGCAGCCCCTCCCCGACTATCCCGCCCTTCTGCTGGATGACGACTACCGCTTCAGCGAGCCGGACGGGAAAACGAAGCCGGCGGACTTCGGCAAGAAAGTCACAGTGCCTTTGGACAACACCGTGAAAGACGCCGTCCTCCATGGACGCAGCCGACACTTCGAGGGCCGTCAGGAACGGAAAAAGCCCCTGGTGGATTTCGAGGACCTCGAAGGCTGGAAGATGACATACGTATCGGGCGAGGTGGTGCCATCGTTCCGCCGCAGCAAGGCATACACCCTCTGGGGCGAATATGTGCTTCGCGCCGAGTTCAAGGAGGGGTATGCCCCGAATCCCAAAGCGAAGGTGGTGCTGGAGCCGCCCGCCCCCATCCGCATCCCCAACGACTTCGACGCCGTCGCGGTATGGCGTTTTGCCACCGAATATGTCAATTCAGTGCCCGCGATGTGGTTCTCCATCCAATGGCGTGACCCGGAGGGCAAACTCCACGACTCCGGCAAGATGGACAACCTGCTGGAGGTGGGCTGGGGGCTGAAGATGGCACCGATGAAAGAGACGATGAAGGCCGGCTCCGAGTTTGTCTCCATCACCTTCACGGGCTTCAACGAGCCCAAGCGCGTCCTCTACCTCGACAATCTCGTCTTCTACGAGCGCAGCAAAGCCCCGCTGACTGACGCGTATGTCCCGACCTACGAAGAACTGGGGGTTCCCAACCGCCCGGAGACCATCCTGCCGACCGCCGCCGAGCCGACCACCGTCACGCTGGAAACCATCGCCCCGAACCACTGGCGTTTCACCAGCACGGGAACCGCCACCGGACAGCGACTCTGCTATGACATACGCCCCGCGACCGGCACGCTGAGCGACATCCAGGCGACCTGGAACGGCAAGACCTTCACCCCCATGCAGGGCGGCGGCTTCCGCTGGGCGATGGACAACATCTATCCCGTCAAGGAGAATTCCCTGCTTGACCCCGCGTCCCCCCGCATCACCGCAACCCTGGCCAGCGCCACCGCCACCGACGATACCCTCACCCTGACCTGGAACTACCGAATCGACAAGAAATTGTCCCGCACCGCCAAGTGGGTACTCTCGCTCAAGGGCAACACGCTCATCATCGACCTCGCCAGCGACCTGGGCAAACCCGACGGCAATGTCGGTGAGTTCCAGTTCGGAGCGATTGACGGCATCGCCGGCAAGGTGGTGGAAATCCCTTATCTGAACTGGGGAAAATGGTTCTACCAGAAAAGCAATCCGCCCGGCGTCTTCGTCGCGGACGACTGCTGCATCTTCGCCATGCTCGACTGGTACAACTCCGACGCCTCGGGCCTCTTCGGCGCCTCCAGCGCCACGCCACGCGGGCATTGGGCGCTGGACCCCATCGCCGCCGACTACCGCTGGATCCTCGACGGCGACACGGGCGACCCGACCAACACCATCCGCGACCACTCCGTCGTCAACGGCGGCAGCTACTACTGGCCGACCACGGCGGGCCGCCGCAATCCAGTCCGGGAGCGCCTGATGCTCACCGTCGCCGACAAACTGGCCAACGTCCTCCCCAACATCCCGCATCCGCCGAATCCCGACATCCCGCTCACGCGGAACGACGTATGGTGCACGAGAATGTGGTACATCACCAGTCCCACGCCAGACTACTTCGGACAGGAGCTCGCGATGTGGCAATCGTGCCGCGACTACGGCATGGAACACCTGAACGTGCGACTCCACTGCAACATCAACCGAATGTACTGGCCAGAGCGATTTGACGAGCCAATCACCTTCATCAAGCCTTTCACGACGCCGGACATCGGCGGAGACGAGGCCCTCGCCGCATTCTGCCAGGACATCAAAGGCCTGGGCTACCGCATCGGCCTCTACACCAACGCCGTGCTGCTCAGCGAAATGTCCTTCGACGCCTGGGACGAGGACATGATGAACCAGGACCCCAACGGCCACTGGCTCTACAGCTTCGGCAACACCAACCAGACCAAGACCTCCCGGCTGCTGCCGCTCCAGAGAAAATGGTACCCCAGCTATGCAGAGCAGTTCGCCCCGACCTGCGCCTACCATGACCAGATCACCAGCCCGCCCTGCTGGCGCTACACCGACTATGACGCACGCGCCCCAGAGGCGGGGAAGTTCTCGGCCCCCTGGCGCGTTTTCGCCGAGAGCCTCCGCGAGGTACGCGAGGAATTCGGCCCCGTGCTCTCCGAGGGCGCGACGCATCTCTTCTTCGCCGGACTCTGCGACAGCTACGCCCAGCCGCAGCGGTGGACGATGAACGTCATCCCCGACTTCAATCTGCGCAAAATCCATCCTCTAAGCAATGACTGCGGCTATGGGTTGTCGCTAGTCGAAGAAAAGGCAAAGTACGGCGACAAGCACTTCGCCCACAAGCTGCTCGCCTACGAGTACGCCTACGGGAGCATCGGGCACATCGCCGACTGCTATTACGGCACGCCGAGGCCCTCCGCCACGCCTGCCATGATCGCCAGCTATTTCCTCATCGAGCCGATGCAGAAATTCTACGCGGGCGTCAAAATCAAGGAAATCCTCTACAATGTGGATGGACAGTATCTGCCCTTCGAGGCCGCCGTCAAGGCGGGGACGCTTTCCCGCAACCAGGTGAAGCTCATCTACGAAAACGGCCTGGAGGTCGCCGCCAACCTGAATGCGTCAGAGAACATGAGCGTGACCCTGAACGGGATGCCCTTTGAACTGCCACCCGACGGCTTCGCCGCCGTGACCGCAGACCGGCAGAACCTCGCCTGTTCCGCACTGCAGAATGGACAACGCGTGGATATGTGCCTGTGCACGCAAGACGGCCTCCTCTACTGCGACAACGCCCCCGCCAATCCGCTCCTCCACGCAAACGGCGCTTATTTGCTCAAGCGACTTTCCGACAACATCATGGAGCTGACCCCTGCCCCCTTCACCGCCGAGGAGACCGTGGACATTGCCATCGATGCGGCAACCGTCGTCGTGGAACACTACGCCCGTGACGGAAAACTGCTCGGAACCGACACCCTCCCCGTCGCAGATGGGCACCTCACCATCCCCATTACCCAAGAGACCTTCAAGTATGTGCTGAAAAAAT